>SEAD01000096.1 GCA_004173355.1 Chitinophagaceae bacterium
TCCCGATGAGCCCTGACCAGGTAATGAAAAAACGCTTTGGCATCTTCATCCACCAGTCGCAGAAAGACATGGTGCCCTTCCAGGGCAACGACAGCCGCGAGTTCTGGCAGCGGGCAGAGGAACGGAATGCAGCGACGGCAAAGTTGTATGCGGATCTGGGACTCACTCACTACGCAGCGATGGAAGCATTTGTGAGGTGGGAGTATTGAGTGAAGGGAAGTCACAGATACTTTTAAAATAATCTGTAAACTTTCACTAATAATTTAAAAAGTTCGCTATATTCAATAAATAAATTACGAAGGCTGTCAACCACTGCTTATTGAATGGGAAAAAGAGACTACTACAAGGGGCTGGTCCTCAAGGAATTTTATTTCTCCGGGAAATTATCCTGTGCCGATCTCAGCCTGAAGATTGACAAGAGTGTGCCCCTGACGATGACGATCCTGAATGAGCTGATTGCAGAAGATTATGTAGTGGAATCAGGATTTGCGCCATCCAGCGGGGGAAGGAAGCCTTTGATTTATGCACTCCGGCCCGATACGATTTATATTCTTTCCGTGGCGATGGACCAGCTGGTGACGAGGATCTCGCTGATGGACAGCGAAAACAATCACGTAATCCCTATACAACATTTCGAATTACCCCTTGCAAACAATCCTGATGCGGTATCCGTGCTCGCCAGGAGGATGAAAGAAGTGATTAAAAAATCAGGGATCGACCAGAAGAAGGTGGTGGGTGCCGGGATCGGTATGCCGGGTTTTATCGATGTGAAAAAAGGCGTGAACTATTCGTTCATGGAGATGAAAGAACGGACAATCACCGAATACCTTTCCGAAGAGCTGGCAATGCCGGTGTACATCGACAATGACTCGAGCCTGATCGCACTGGCCGAACTGCATTTTGGTGCGGCGCGCCAGAAAAGGAATGCGATGGTGATCAATGTGGGATGGGGGATTGGTCTCGGCATGATCCTGAACCGTGAATTATTCAGGGGACACAATGGTTTTGCCGGTGAGTTCAGCCATATCCCCATGTTCAACAACAACAAGCTCTGCAGCTGTGGTAAAAGTGGTTGTCTTGAAACAGAAGCATCACTGCTGGCAGTTATAGATAAAGCGGTAGCCGGTATCAAAAGCGGTCGCACCACATCATTGAGCACAGGTTTCCCGAGCGGGCATCCGGGGCAGGACTGGGATACAATCGTGCATGCAGCGCAGCGTGGGGACCGGTTTGTTATTGAATTGCTGAGTGAAATAGGGTATGATATCGGTCGAGCCGTGGCCATACTCATCCACCTGATGAACCCCGAGATAGTGGTACTGAGCGGAAGGGGCGCACTCGCAGGGAAAGTGTGGCAGGCGCCGATCCAGCAGGCGCTGAACGAACACAGTATTCCCCGGCTGGCGGTGAATACCACACTGAACATTTCAACGCTCGGTTACAATGCCGAGCTGATCGGATCCGCGGCATTAGTGATGGATAACAACTCAAAGGTTGTTGAGGCGACGGGCACCACTGCCAACCCTACCCATTCCCTGTAGAAGGACGACTTGATATAAATATTCCAAACCACACACTAAAACAACTGCAAATGAAATCAAAACGATTGCTACTGATCGTTATGGCCCTCCTCTGCTGCCAGCTTATGCTGATGGCGCAAAGCAGGACCATAACCGGTGTCGTCAAAGACGCCAATGGCAAAATTGTTCCCGGTGCAACCGTCACCGTTAAAGGAACCACACAGTCTGTCATCGCCGATGGGGCGGGACAATTCAGCATTACCACAAAACTGGACAAACCGGTAATCGTCGTTACCGCCGTTGGTTTCGGTTCAAAAGAAACACCCGTTACAGAAAGCTCTACCGTTGATATTACCCTGCAGTCGTCCAGCGTGGACCTGTCAGAAGTAATCGTCACCGGTCTTGGCCTGAAGCGGGAAGCCCGTTCAATTGGTTACTCCGCCCAGAAAGTTGCCATCGCGGACATCACGAAGGCAGCCGCACCGGATCTAGGTTCGGGCCTGATGGGTAAAGCCGCCGGCCTGAATATCTCCATGCCCAATGGCGTGCAGGGAAGTTCACAACGCATCGTCATCCGTGGGAACAACAGTATCCTTGGCAGCAACCAGCCGCTCATAGTAGTGGATGGGATCCAGGTACAGAATGACCCGGTGGGTGGTGGCGCAGGTACTGCCGGTACCAGCGTGGAGAACCCGAAGGACTGGGGATCATTCCTCAACTTTGTAAACCCCGATGATGTACAGGATATCACTGTACTCAAAGGTGCTACTGCCGCTGCATTGTATGGTGCACGGGGTTCGAATGGCGTGCTCCTGATCACAACCAAAAAGGGTGTGAAGAAACCGGGTGTCGGAGTTGACTATAATATGTCAACCCTGTTTACTGAAGCTTCGCGTTTCCAGGAAGTACAGAACTCATATGGGTATGGCGGCGCCAATGCGCTGTGGTCGGCTACTCCGCAATTCCCGACGGTGAACGGTGAACTCCGCTACCCGGGCAATTATCCATGGGATGGCCAGCCGGTAGGTGATGCTTACCAGGCCGCAGGTTCAATTCCAGGCGGATATTCCACCTGGGATCTGTTCAGCTGGTATGGACCCGCATCTTCCTGGGGCCATGCACTCGATGGCACCGAAATCGTGTGGTGGGATGGTGTGAAAAGACGCTGGGATGCACAGCCGGACAACCGGAAATCATTTTTCCGCACCGGTAACACCACTACGCACAACCTTTCATTCAGTGGTGGTGGTGAATTCGGAACCGTACGTGTGGGGATCACCCGCCAGGATAATATGGCCGTGTTGCCCAACAGCAATTACAACCAGAATGCGATCAACCTCGGTACCAACCTCAACATTTCTGAAAAACTGAAAGCAGAGGTCACCGCGAGTTACAATAATTACAACCGCAAGAATACGCCTGATATCGGTTCTGAAAACTCATGGGCGAAATTCATGATCCATGGGATGTCGAGGGATTACAAGCCGCTTGAATTTGACATGTATAAAAATGCGGATGGCAGTAAAAACATTTTCGACCAGACATCGCCATTCCGTTTTTACCCATATAATAACAACTCGTTCAAGGACCTGTTCTGGAATCTCAACGAGCACAACCAGTACCTGAGCCGCGACCAGCTGCTTGGTTCGGTAAAACTTTCAGCCGATGTGACCCCATGGCTCAATTTCACCGGCCGCGCCTCGCTGAACTATGCCAATACTTCAGTGGAAACCAAGTATACCCCGATTGATGCGGGTGGTGTACGCGGCCAATACGGAATGGAAGCAGTGAATGACCGCAATTCCAACTTCGAGTTGTTTACCACACTCCATAAAGATGATATCATCAAGGATGTAAATGCAAGTCTGCTTATCGGTAACAGTGCATTACGTTCAAGGATGTACAACACCAGCGCGCTGAACAATGGCGAAACCACTCCATGGTCGCTTCCCAACAAATTTTACCTGTCCAACACCACCGGTACAATCCCTGCTGCGAAAGAACTCTGGAGCGATTACACCCTGAACAGCCTCTTTGGTGTACTTGATCTTTCGTTCCGCAATTATCTCTTCCTGCAGGTAACCGGCCGGAATGACTGGTCGTCCACACTGCCCGTCAACAATGCCTCTTACTTCTTCCCCTCTGCCAGCCTGAGTTATGTGTTCACCGAAGGCATCGAAAGCCTGAAGGACGCGAAATGGCTGAGCTATGGTAAGTTCAAGGTATCGGCAGCACAGAGTGCAAACGGTGCACTGCCTTACCAGACCAATTACACCTACAGCTCGGAAGTAATCAGCAACTATATCAATGGTAACGCACCTACATCATTTGGTGGCGTGCCGGTAAGAAGGGTGGAAAAAATCCTGCCTCCTGCCGATCTCCTCGTGCCACAGCGTAACAGGTCCTATGAAGCCGGTGTTGAACTCGGTTTCCTCAACAATCGCCTGAATATGGAAGTGACGTACTACCAGACCAAAGCTACCAGCCAGATCATGAGCGGTTCGCTGGCGCTTTCTTCCGGTGCACAGTCTATCACCTTCAACAGCGGCGCCCTGTCCAACAAGGGTCTTGAATTTATCATCCGTGGTACACCGGTGCAGAATTCAAACCTGCGCTGGGATGTGACCCTGAACGCAGCCCATAACAAAAACAAGGTGTTATCCCTTTCACCGGGCATCGACCGTTATCCGCTGCAGGATCTCTGGGGCAGCAATGGTGTGCAGATGTATGTTAATGTGGGGGATGATTATGGTACTATCTACGGGTACGACTACACCTATCAGGACGGACAGCGTGTAGTGGAAAAAATCCTTGACAAAAATGACCCGACCAAAGTGGTGGGTACCCGCTACGTTACCACAGTTGACCCGGTTGCAATTGGTAATGCAACCCCGAAACTGACCGGTGGACTGGGTAATACGTTACGTGTAGGGAATTTCAGTATCTATGCCCTGACTGATTTCAAACTCGGTGGTGATATTTATTCAGCTGACTATGCGGCGGCTGTTGGTATGGGTCTGTCACCATCCACACTTTCTGAAAGGAATGGCGGCGGACTGGATTATACCTATCCTGACGGAACCAAGGCAAACCATGGTGTGGTGCTCGAAGGGGTATTTGCAGATGGCTCACAGAATACAGATGTAGTTCACTACCTCTATAAGTATGCCGGTGCTTACCAGGGCTGGTCAAACGTGAAAATGCCAAGGGCGAATTCAGTATTTGAGAATTCTTGGGTGAAACTACGGGAACTGACTGTTACCTATTCCATTCCTTCAGCAACCATCAAACGCCTGAAGTTTGTTCAGGGTCTCGACCTGTCCCTGATCGGCCGGAACCTGTTCTATATCTACACTTCACTGCCGGAGAAACTGAATCCCGAGGCGATCAATGGTATCGGTAACGCACAGGGTATCCAGTGGGCACAGTTCCCGATGATGAGGGATCTTGGAGTATCGGTTAAAGTAAGATTCTAAACTTTAAAAGGAGAACAAAATGAAACGACTCAGTAATAAACTTTATATCGCCCTGGTAGCCGCCGCAGTTGCCCTGCAGGTGGGCTGTACCAAAGGGTTTGAAGATCTCAACACGCCAAAGGACAAGGCATCATCGGCATCCACACCAGAGTTGTTCAATGCCATCATCAGTTCATTGCCCCAAACGGCGGGGGAGCAGTCCGTGATCAACTCATGGATCTACCCGATTACCCAGCAGGCAATCGTGGTATCGGGTGCTTATCCGTACGACAATGCCAAAAATTCTGTCTGGGAAACCTACTACCTCGCACTGGGTAACTACCGGGTGCTGGAGGACAGGATCAGCAAGGATCCGGCAAAGGACACCTATAACAACGTAATGGCGATGCTGAAAACAGTAATGGCTTACCATACGCTGAAGACGACAAACTACTATGGCAATATGCCATACAAGGATGCCGGTTTTGCCACCTTATCCGATGCCACCCGGTATAAGGCTCCCTATGATAAACAGGAAGATATCTACTCGGCCGTGCTGAATGACCTCAAATGGGCAGTTGATAACCTTTCCACCAATGCCACACAGGTATCACTGGGTGCGTACGAGACCCTGCTGAAAAATGATATCGCCTTGTGGGTGAAGTTTGCCAATAGTCTCCGCCTGCAGGCTGCCATCACCGTATATGATAAAAGCCCGGCCATTGCCGGTCCGCAGATCACCGAAGCGCTGGGTAAACCATTGCTGGTGGAAGGCGAGGACATTGGTCTCTGGCCATCACAGATCCCGAACCTCCGGTTTGAATGGAGACAGTGGTCTTTTTCTGCGAACTGTTATCTCCGGATGGGTTCCACCATGTGGAACCTGATGTCGGCCAATAACAATACCGACGGCAGTGGCATTTTTGATCCGCGTTGTAAATATTTCTTTGAAACCAATGTGGCCAACCAGTGGGCGGCGTATCCGCAGAATCCCACGACCGCAACCCCGTCGGAAGGTGGTGCGCCGTACAATCTTGAAAAACGTACAGCTGCCTGGAGTGACAAGGGTGTTGGTAATACTATTTCAAACGTCAATTTCTATTTTGAAAAAGACATGACTTCCATTCCCGAGCTGATGCTGACAGCTTCACAGGTTCACCTGCTGAAGGCCGAGGCGTACAACCGCGGACTGGGTGTGCCTGCCAATGCTGCCACGGCAAAAACAGAATATGAAGCGGGTATCAGGGCATCCGTCAATATGTGGACGAAAGTTGCTTTTACCACTCCTGACTGGACGGTGAACAAACCTGCATCGGCCACTGCCAGCAATACGGAGATCAATACGCTGCTTGCCGCCCCTGCAGTGAATTACAGCGGCACTCCCGCAACTGCACTGGACCAGATTTATGCGCAATACTGGGTAAGCACATTCCGCCAGCCATGGGATGCCTGGACCTTGCTTCGCCGTACAGGTGGCAAAACTCCGATGTCGGCCAGCAACACGCAGTATTACACCACGAACTATTCGATTTACAACAGGTTTGTTTATCCTGACAATGAATTCAGCTACAATTTTGATAACTGGAAACTGGAGACAGGCTCAACTGACCTGCCTTCCAAAAAGATCTGGCTGCAGCCATAACCGGAAATATTTCAGAATGGGAACGAGGAAGTTACTGTGTGTATTGGTGTCGCTATTAACGACAGGAACCGGGGTGCTGGCGCAGCAGAACGTACACCCCACTTCGGAGAAGTATGAATACCCGGCGGATCCTGCGGTGCTGGCAAAGCTGGAAAAATGGCGCGACCAGAAGTTTGGCGTCATCCTGCACTGGGGTTTGTACGCTGTACCCGGGATCATCGAGTCATGGAGCATCAATAATGAAAGCTGGATCGAACGTGACAGCACCATCGCTTACGAGGATTACAAGAAATGGTACTGGGGGCAGTCGGCGAAATTCAATCCCGTGAAGTTTGATCCTGTGAGCTGGGCGGATGCTGCAAAAAAAGCGGGCATGCGTTACCTGGTGTTTACAACCAAACACCACGACGGGTTCAATATGTTCGATACAAAACATTCGGACTTTTCGATCGCTAAAGGTCCGTTTGCTGCTGATCCAAAAGCGGATGTCCTGAAATATGTGTTTGATGCGTTCCGGAAACAGGATTTTATGATCGGGGCTTATTATTCCAAACCTGACTGGCATTCTGAATATTACTGGTGGCCGAAGTATGCTACTGCCGACCGCAATAACAATTATGATATCCGCAGTTTTCCCTGGCGTTGGGATAAGTTTAAACAGTTTACCTATAACCAGGTGGGGGAGCTGATGAACAACTACGGATCGGTGGATATCCTGTGGCTCGACGGAGGCTGGGTCCGCCCGCGGGAAACAGTCAACAAGGAAGTACTGTCATGGGGTGCGCCAATCCCTGAATGGAGCCAGGATATTGACATGCCGCGGATCGCAACAATGGCAAGGAAGGTACAACCCGGTTTACTGATTGTTGACCGGACGGTGCATGGACCTTACGAAAATTACCAGACACCCGAACAGCGGGTACCCGAAACGCAACTGGATTATCCATGGGAAAGCTGCATGACGCTGGGCAATGCCTGGGGTTATGTACCCGGTGACCAGTTCAAGCCCGCTGCAAAAGTGATCCATACACTCGCGGAAGTGGTGGCCAAGGGTGGTAACCTTTTACTCGGTGTGGGGCCGACGGCAGAGGGCTTATTGCCCGAAGGGGCGGTAGCACAGATGCTGGAGGTGGGTGAATGGCTGGGAAAAAACGGGGAAGCCATTTATAATACCCGCACCACCGCACACTATCATGAAGGCGATACCTGGTTCACGGAGAATAAAAGTAAAAAACAGCAATATGCAATCCTTTGCATCCCGCAGGATGGGAAAGTGCCGGCACAGATCAGCTGGCATACCAACCTGCCTGCGAAGGGCACAAAGGTAAAATTGTTACAGACCGGTGAAAATGTAAAATGGAAACTGGTGGGGGACAGCGTGCAGCTGGAGATTTCCGCGTCCGTGGCAAGGAAGCTGGTTTCGAGTCCGGCCCTTGCATTTTCCTTTACACCTGCCGGTAAATAAAGAAGCAAGCTTTTAGCGCATCGTTCGATGGCATTCGAATCATTTCATTGCGCGAGCAAGCAGTCGTTCGGGAGAGGTTTTTACCTCTCCCTCTTTTGTGCCCGGGAATTTCGCCTGGTCAGGCCTTTGCACCTGTGTGAAATACATTCTCGGTAAATTTGACCCGACAGGTGATGGAGTTAGAGGATATTAGCTTTGGCGAGGCGCTCTATGCAGATGGTACGGTTGAAAACCGGTATGTGGAGTATCGTTTTAGTTCATTCGAAAAATAGCGGACAATTATGAGATTCATGCTTGTGTTTTTTTTCGCCTTTGTTGCCACTGCTTCGCAGGGCCAGAAGAGCCCGAAAGCGCTTTTTGTTATTGTGGATGGGATCTCCGCGGATGTAATCGAAAAAGTGGCAACCCCCTTCCTCGATAGTATAGCAGCAGCTGGCGGATACACCCGTGCTTATGTTGGTGGTGAAAAAGAGGGTTATTCGCAGACGCCCACCATTTCGGCTGTTGGTTATAACAGCCTGCTTACCGGTACCTGGGTACATAAACACAATGTCTGGGACAATGATATCGCAGCTCCCAATTATTCATACCCTACGATTTTCCGTCTGTTCAGTGAGCAATTCCCCGGTAAAAAAACCGGCGTTTTTTCCAGTTGGGAAGACAACCGGACGAAACTGGTAGGGGAGGGACTTGGAGCTACCGGGAAGACCAGGGTGGATTACCGGTATGATGGCCTGGAGCTCGACACTATCCATTTCCCGCACGACAAAGGGCGTGATTTCATGCATCGTATCGATGAATCGGTTGTGGATACCGCCAGTGATATTATCCGTCGTTTTGCCCCGGATCTTTCCTGGGTGTATCTCGAATACACCGATGACATGGGACATATGTACGGTGACCATGAAAAGTTTTATACGTCCATCCGGATGATGGACGCGCAGATGGGACGACTCTGGTCGGCCATAAAATACCGTGAGCAGCAATTCAACGAAGACTGGGTGATTTACATCACTACCGACCACGGACGTTCTGCCAAATCAGGCAAAGGCCATGGAGGCCAGACGGACCGTGAACGCCTCACCTGGATTGTAACCAATGATGATTCCCTGAATGTGCTGTTCAAGTCCGGTACCGCTGCTATCGTGGATATTATGCCGTCACTTGCTGCGCATCTTGGATTAACCATTCCTGAAAGCCAGCTTCGTGAGATAGATGGCGTCCGCCTGAATGGACCTGTCTCCGCATATGCGCCCGGGAGTACACTCAGCGGCACTTCGCTGGGATTAACCTGGAAAGTAGCCGATCCTTCAGGTGACGTAAAGCTGTGGGTAAGTACCAGCAATAATTTCAAAACGGGTGGTACTGACAACTATACGCTTGTAAGTACCGTCCCGGTAAAAAACGGAAAGGCGGCGATCGATGTAAGCAAAATGCCTTCTGCATTTTATAAAATTGTCCTGGAGTTTCCCCTGAACACACTCAACCGCTGGGTGCTGGTGAAATAAACCTATTTCAGTTTGACCCGGTAAAATCCATCCGTCACAGTCAGTCCTTTGGCCGTGAAACTGAATTTGCCTTCAGCCCATTCACCGTTCAGCGCAGTAATTTCCATCAGGCCGGTGTATCCGGAATAATTGCTTCCATTTTTCACCCAGAAATCAACAGAATAGCCATCACCCAATTTGGCTGTTTTGCCCACTTTGGCATATCGTTTCTCAAACGAATACATCATGAGGTAACTCCCTTCGCCCACATAACCGATCATCACACCAGCCGCCGCAGGGGGCATCACGGATGTGGCCTTCCACGCTTTGCCATTTACGTTTGCCGTCATTGTCCAGCCAGCTTCCGAAGCTGGTTCTGCACCCGGCCTTGGAGCATCCTTGATGGCCTGCTCTGTCTTTTTTGCCTGTTCTTTTACAGAACCCTGTCCGTTACATGCGGTCATGGAGACCAGTACTACCAGTGATAAAATGTAATATTTCATAATCATTGTTTGTTTGTGGTGAAGGGAAAGTAATTGACGGTGGAGGGGAATCCGGAAACAAATCGGTTGACTCCCTTCATGGTTGTCTTGTTTACCAGCAACGCATAATAAACGCTGGTGGAGGTTATGCCGTTGGAAGTAAAGCGTATTCCCGCGCCTTCAATGCTATAGTCAAGCGTTGTGGCCAGTGATGTCTCCCCGAGTGTAAAATTCATTTTCTGTCCGGCAATAAAATTCATGAACAGCGGCGAACCTCCGAGGGTGCCGATCCAGGTGGAGCCCGGTAGGGCCGCAGGATCAGGTGCCGCCGCGCGACTGACCTGGGTCAGGAACACTCCCGCCGCTGCGCCCCCTTTAAACTCGGACCAGCTATCATCGGTTACCGTAGCGGAAATAGAGGTGCTGTTTGGAAATGTTATGGTAATGGTGTCGTGGTCCACGGCCCAGGTGCCGCCAGGGCGGGTGGAACCGATATCAGACCAGGTGAGTGTACCATCCGAGGCAAGCGAGACGGAGAAAGGCTGCACGCTGGTGTACGAACCGGTTGCATACTGGAACTCACCCGCCCATACCGAATTGCGGAACGACTCTGTGCGGTCTTCCGGTGCGTCGCCTTTGTCTTTGGAACAGGACAGGCAACAGGTAATGACTGCGGCACAACACGCCAATAATATATGTTTCATGTTTCCGGGTTTTATGCAACCGGGATTTCGTTTGCATGACCAAACTTAAAATCCAGATCGACCCCGGAAAACAACGAATCTGCGAACGACTGCTTTCATCGATAGACGACAGTTATCCTGCCCCGAGACGGCCAACAACTATCAGATTACAGGGATCCTGTACCCGTTGTGGTATTGTGCGGTGATCAGCTTATTTGCCTCCGGGTCGGTAAACTGTTTTTTCCCGGCATCCCAGAACACTTTCTTTCCGGTACGGAATGCAATATTACCCATCTGCGCCACCGTTGCCACATGTACCCCGGCTTCAATGGGAGCCTTGAGATCGCCCTGCTTACCGCTCTTTATCACATCGATAAAATTAGCCGTATGCAGCACCAGGCCGTCATCCGTCCTTTTCTGTAAAGGCACCGCGTCCATCAATGGTTTACTGTTCTTTACTTCAGGGATTACTTCCCATCCACCCCTGTCGAGCACAAGTGTGCCCTTGTTGCCGATAAATGCGATACCATGGTCGCGACTGTACGGACCACCGCTGATACCCATTGCATGTTCCCATTGCAGGCTGAAGCCGTCGAATTCATAGACTGCGGTCAGTGTATCAGGTGTTTCCTGCGCATCATTTGGGTAGGCAAACTTTCCACCGGAAGCCATGACAGATTTCGGATTGCCGGCTTTCATCCCCAGCAGGGCATAATCGATCAGGTGGACTCCCCAGTCGGTCATCAGTCCACCCGCATAATCCCAGAACCAGCGGAAGTTGAAATGAAAGCGATTCGGGTTGAAGGGCCGCGTTTTTGCCGGCCCCAGCCATTGTTTGTAATCGACTCCTGCTGGTGGTGCTGAATCGGGTTCTTTTGGCACTTCGTCTTTCCATCCGACATACGACCATGTTTTTACCAGCCTTACTTTCCCGAGTTTACCCGATTGTACAAATTCTACCGCATCCGCGAAATGTTTCTGGCTGCGCTGCCATTGTCCCACCTGGACTACACGGTTGTATTTTTTCTGTGCGGCCAGCATGACCGCGCATTCGCGGATGGAGTTGCCCACCGGTTTCTCCACATATACGTCCTTTCCTGCGGCACATGCTTCGGCCATGATCAGGCAATGCCAGTGGTCGGGCGTGCCAATAATGACAGCATCAATATTTTTATCGGCGAGTACCTGTTTGTAATCAGTGTAAGTTTTTACCTCGATCCCGGTTTTGGCCAGTTCCGCTTTCCTTTCCGCCAGCACATTGCTATCTACATCACAAAGTGCCACGCAACGCGCATCCGGATGTTTAAGCATGGCCGTAAGATCGCTCCAGCCCATTCCCTTCACACCAATTGCTGCGATATTCACTTTGTCTTTTGTGCCCAGGCGTGTACGGGTGGGGGAGAAGAGGTCCGATGGCAGGGCCCTGGTCAGGGCGGCACCGGCAAGGATTGTGGAGGTGTCGAAGATGAAATTCCTTCTTTTCATTGGCTGCAATGTTTGTGGACTTCAAATATAATAATTAGGACGGGCATCCGATTAATTTAAATATATTGCGTCATACTGACACTAAGCAGTAAACCCCGCTGATCCCGCCACGGGTGCTAACACACTGATTTAATAAACCTAAACGATCGTTTGTGAAAAGAAGCCAATTTTTAAAAGTAGCAGGAGCCGCCGCCGCCGGGCTGTATTTCTCCGGTGACCTGTTTGCCGCCGGCAACACGCAGAATCTCGCCCTCCAGTTGTATTCCGTCCGTGATGCGGTGGCAAAGGACCTGGAAGGGACCCTCGAACGTCTTGTTAAACTCGGGTATAACAAACTGGAGATTTATGGTGATAACGGAAAATTCTTTGGCCATACGGCTGCGGAATTCAAGGCGATACTGAAACGCACCGGTGTGGAAGTGGTCAGCTCGCACCATATTTCGGGGATCTCGATGAAGTCGCCGGGTACATTGTCTGAAGGCTGGTCACAGACAGTTGAAGACCTGAAGACAGTTGGTGCAAAGTATGCCGCCTGTTCATTCCTGTTCCCGGCAGAGCGTACCCCGGATATCTACAAAACCCTCCCGGACCTGCTCAATAAATCGGGTGAAACTGCCAGGGCTGCGGGCCTGCGTTTCGGATACCACAACCACGATTTTGAATTTGAACCATACGGCGATACACTGGTATACGATCATATCCTGACGTCCACCGATCCGAAGCTGGTGTTTATGGAACTTGATCTCTACTGGATTGTAAAGGCGGGCAAAGACCCGGTTGCCTATTTCAATAAATATCCCGGTCGTTTCCCGCTGTGGCATGTGAAAGATATGGATGCGGCCACCGGGGATATCACGGAAGTAGGCAATGGCAAGGTGGATTTCAAAGCCATTTTTGCGGAGCGCAAAAAAGCCGGGCTTGAACAGTGGTTTGTGGAGCAGGACGTGAGCAAGGGGGATATGTTTGAAAGTTTGAAGAAGAGCCATGATTATATAGTGTCGCAGAAGTTTCCGGCGCGATAGGAGTTAAAGAGACCAGGTTAAGGTTCTGGAGATGTTCTTTAAAAGAAGGAGCCGCAGGTGTTAAAGCCTGCGGTTTTTTGCGTCCACCCCGCCGGTTGAAAGGTGTATGTTGCGGTCCAACCGCGTGGGGGTTCGCATCAGGCTATGTTTTTATGTCCAACATATAAACAAAAACAAGCGAAGATTGGGAGGTTCATTTAAAATTTGTACCCTTGCAGTACCATGCTGGCCGCCACCACCTTATGCCTTCCTTCCAGGACCCGGACCCCGAATGCCATCCCTGTGCGTTTGATGCCGGGCCGTGTTGTTCTGATCCTGATTTCCTTTTTCTTTTTTTCTTTCAGTACATACGGCCAGGCGCCGGATATCGAGTGGCAGAAAACCTTTGGCGGTACACACTATGATGAAGCGGAGTGTATTGTCCAGACAACTGATGGGGGATATATTATCGCGGGTTGGACCTACTCAACAGATGGCGATATTACCAATGCCTATAGCAATGGGTATGGGGATGCATGGGTGATCAAAACCGATCCGGTGGGTAATATCCAATGGCAGAAAATTATCGGAGGAAATGGTTATGAAGATGCGCTGATGATCAGACAGACCGGCGATGGAGGTTATATCCTGACCGGACATACTTCTTCGAAGGATGGTGATCTCAGTATGAATTATAATGACAGCTATGATGCGCTGGTGGTCAAACTGGATGGCAGCGGTAATATCCAGTGGATCCGCAATATCGGCGGCTGGGGATATGATGTATTGATTTCAGTGGAAACAGATCCTGCTGGTGGCTACATACTCGGTGGATATTCCGGTTCAAACAATGAAGATGTTTCCGGCAATCATGGGGATCTCGATGCATGGATCGTCAAACTGGACAACGCAGGCAATATCGTGTGGCAGAAGTCTGTCGGTGGATCATTGAAAGATGTATCCTGGTCGGTGGTGCCGGTGAGCGGCGGTTATATTTTTGGGGGCCATTCGCAGTCCTCCAATGGCGACATCAGCACCAACCGCGGCCAGTTCGATGTGATGGTGGGCAAACTGGATCTGTCCGGAAACCTGCTCTGGGTAAAGACGATGGGCGGATCGGGCGACGACTGGACAAATGAAATGATCGCCACATCCGATGGTGGTGTCATCCTTACCGGATATACCTTCTCTTCCAATGGCGATGTATCGCTCAACCGCGGGCAGAATGATGTGTGGGTGATCAAACTGGATGGGTCGGGTAACCTGCAATGGCAACGCACTTATGGTGGTTCCGATTATGATGAAGCGCATTCCATCAAACAGACCGCCGACGGCGGGTTTGTGGTTGCCGGCCGGTCAAGGTCCGGCAACGGTGATGTGTCGGGCAACCACGGGGATAATGATTACTGGGTTTTCAGGATAGATATCACAGGTAATATCATCTGGCAGAAAAGCCTCGGGGGCACCCAGCAGGATGTAGCCCACTGGATTGAGCCAACCTCGGACGGATCCTTTATTATCGCCGGTACTTCCCATTCATCGGATGGGGAAATAACCTACAACCGCGGCCGGAGTGATATCTGGATCGTAAAACTTGGTCTCTGCGCATTGAACGAACCGGCAGTTCCTGCCATTGTCAATGGCAGCGGAACACCCTGCGCCAATGTGGCCACAACTTACAGCATCGATGCCGTAGCTGATGCCACAGGTTATACATGGACGGTACCGGTTGGCTGGACGATTATCTCCGGGCAGGGCACTACTTCCATTTCGGTTTTGCCCGCAACCAATGCCGGTAATATATCGGTACTGGCTTTCAATACCTGCAGGACATCCACCCGGCAATTGCTTGCCGTTGTGCCATACACCGTTCCCACACCACAGGTGCTGGTCACCGTTTTTCCTACCGCGGTTATCTGCGAGGGTGTGCAGGTCGACTTCACCGCTGAAGCCTCAGGGGTAGTCGATCCGGTTTACCAATGGAAAAAGAACGGGATCAATACGGGGACGGGTACTGATACTTACCGCGACTGGACCCTGCAACAGGGGGATGTGATTACCTGTGAAGTGACCAGCTTTACACCCTGTGGCAACCGCACAATAACTCCAACCGGTATCACAATGACGGTTATAACACCCGTCACCCCCGGTGTAAGCGTCACAGCCAGTGATACCAAAATCTGTGTGGGGCAGTCTGTCGAATTCACAGCCACAACAGTCAATGCAGGCAGTTCGCCGGTATACCAGTGGTTGGTAAACAACCAGCCCGCCGGCACGAATGCACCGGTGTTCAGGTCTTCAGCACTGGCCGATGGTGATCTTGTCAGTTGCCGCATCCTGGCCAGCCTTTCCTGTATGTCTGTCCCCGAAGCAAGTTCGGTGCCGGTCGGAATCAGTGTCGACTCAGATATCACTTCGGCCGTTGATATCAGTTCACCTAAAACGACCATCTGCAAAAACGAACGCCTTGAATTTACCGCGAGCGTGATCAATGCCGGCCAGTCACCGGTTTATCAATGGAAAATCAACGGTGCCCCGGCAGCGTCGGGATCTCCGGTCTTCACCAGCAGCAACCTTTCCAACAGGGATGTGGTGACCTGTATGGTAACACCAGGCACCGGCACCTGTGCCACACTGCCGGTCAGTTCCAATGGTATCGCTATCATCATCAATACACTGCCCGCTGTTTCCATCACACCTGCCGACACAACCGTCAGGCCAGGCGTGCAGGTACAGCTGCGGGGCGGTATCTCCGAACCGGTGAGGGCCTTTGAATGGTCGCCCGGAAGCCTGCTTACAACACCCGGTACGTTGTCGCCGCTGACAGTGCCCGTGCTCGAACGGATGGACTACCGCCTGCAGGTTACAACCAACGACGGCTGCATCATTACAAAAACGGCAACAGTCAAACCACAGATCGCAGTCTATGTGCCCACAGCATTTACCCCCAATGGCGACGGACTGAACGACCGGTATGGTCTCGCGCCAGATACCAATCTCGAACTCGAAGAATTTGCGGTGTTCAACCGCTGGGGTGTAAAAGTGTTTGCCACATCCGACCTGCGGATCCAGTGGAATGGCAAATACAAGGGGATTGACCAGCCTGCGGATACCTACATCTTCCAGCTGAAAGGAAAACAGGAAAACAAGCCGGTGTTCATGAAGGGAACATTCAGCCTGATCCGCTGATAGTTTTATTTCGCTTGCCTGTCCCGCCGGACCAGTCAATCGTGGCACGTGTTTGGGCTTTATGGGGCAACCGGGGTAATACCTGGTCATTATTATGAAAAATAAAGAACAAAAGCACGCAGGTCTCTGGATTGACGGAAAACAGGGTGTGATCATCTCCAACGAGGATGGAGAAGACTATAGCGTAACCGCAAGGGTCGATCTCAGCGAAAGCCAGAGCGGCGGCAGTGAGCATGCAATGAATAATGGAAAGAAGACAGAGATGGCAAAATACTTCCGGGAGCTGAGCCATCACCTGGTCACGTATGATGAAATCCTGATTTTCGGACCCGGCCAGTCGCAGGAACAACTGCAGCATTTCCTGAATGAGGATGCACAGTTTAAGCACAAAAAACTCACCCTCGACAGTTCTGAACGCCTGACCGATCCGCAAATGCTCGCAAAGGTGCGGGAGTTTTACAAGGGAAAGTAAACTGTCTAATGGTTTTCAATTAAACCGGAATTTATATTACAGGGGAGTCAGCGCATGTGAGTGCATGATTCCCCATTTTTTTGCAATACCTCCCGACAACGGGAATTTAATCCGGGTGTAAGGTCTGGACTGGGTTTTGTTTTGCAATAACCGGATCTCCCGGATCCGGTGTAAGCAATATGAAAATTCCCAGCAGTCCGACAGAATACATAAATGCCAACGCGGAAGCAGACCACCTGTACGCCAGCAGTTGGTTCCAGGCATTTTTCAAACTTTCCTCCCAGTCACTGGTAGTAAAAGCGGATAAGGATCTTACCATACTTGCCGTGAGTGACAACTTCCTTTCCCTGGTGCGTAAACAGCGGACCGATCTTCTGGGAAAGCCCCTTTTCCAGGTATTTCCTGGCAGTGAAACGGATTCTTCTGAATATTTGAACGTGCGTGAATCCTTTCACCGGGTCATCAATGCCGGTATTGCCGATGAAATGCCCGTGTTCAGGTACGAAATCTTCAACCCTTTATCAGGCAAAAATGAAATGTTTTACTGGTCCAACAAAAACGAACCGGTTGCCGGAACTGATGGATCCGTCGCCTACATTATCAATACTACCAGGAATATAACCGATGAGATAATCCAGGCCCAGGCACTGGTGGAAAGTGAATCGCGTTTCCGTCGCCTGGTGCAGGAATCCCCGGTTGCGGTATTTGTCCTGAAGGGCAGGGATATGGTTTTTGAAGCCGTGAACAACATGATGTACACGCTGCTTGGCAAAGGGCCGGAAATCATTGGAAAACGGTACGCGGATGCTGTACCCGAATTGAAGGGACAGCCATTTTTTAAAATTCTGGATCAGGTATATGATACCGGCGAAACATTTTACGGGAACGAACTGAAAGGTTTCACCGTGCGGAACGGAAAACTGACTGAAGGGTATTTCAATTTTATTTACCAGCCTGTGCGGGATGAAGCGGGCAATGTGAGCGGAATCATGTGTGTAACGGTGGATGTACGTGAACAGGTCCTTGCACGGATGGATGTGGAGCGGGCCGAAGAGAGTCTGCGGTTTTCCACTGATTCGGGTGAACTGGGTACCTGGTACTACGAAAGCATCTCCGGGAAGTTTGTCACCTCGCCACTATACAACGAATTTTTTGGTTTCCGACCGGACGAACAACCCGACTATGCGGAAGTGATTGCCCGGATCAGTGAACAGGATCGGGTGAGGGTAGAGCATGCTGTCCATTCATCTGTCAAAGAGGGAATTCCCTTCAAGGAGGAATACAAGGTGAACATTCCCGGTAACAAATCAAGATGGGTGAGGGCAGTCGGTAAAATGATCACCAACGAAAGTGGTGCCAGCTACCT
>SEAD01000097.1 GCA_004173355.1 Chitinophagaceae bacterium
CGCATATCCGTGCAGCGTGCCTGCAGGGTGGTACTGCTTGCCCGGTCGATTTGGTATTATGAGTCGCACCGCCGGGAAGACCGACCTTTACGACAACGCATCAAAGAGATTGCCGAAGTCCGGGTGAGATATGGGCTATGGCGGATCTATGTATTACTGCGGCGCGAGGGCTTTACGGATAATCCTAAGCGGGTGCGCCGGATTTACAGAGAAGAAGGATTGAACCTGCGAAGCAAAAGACCCAGGCGCAACAAAGCCGCGGCACACCGGCTGGAAGCCTGCCCAACAACCAGCTTAACGAGTGTTGGTCAATGGATTTTGTGCAGGACAACCTGTTCGACGGCAAGAAATTTCGCTGTTTAACGATAGTTGATAATTTTAGTCGCTACTGCCATGCAATACGAGTGGCTAAATCCATCAAAGGGATCGACATTGTCGAAGTGATGGAAGCGTTTAAAAACCAGGACGCGAAAATCCCTAAACGCATCCAGGTAGACAATGGAAGCGAGTTCATCAGCAAAGAATTTGACAAGTGGGCGTATGACAACAAAGTAGTACTTGATTTTTCAAGGCCGGGTAAGCCGACAGATAATGCCTTCATTGAATCGTTCAATGGAAGCTTTCGTGATGAGTGCTTAAACATGCACTGGTTCCTATCTTTGGATGACGCATATGAAAAGATTGACGCGTGGATACAAGAATATAACAACTACAGGCCGCACAGCTCATTGAATCATATGACGCCAACGGAATTATAGATAAACATAAACAAAGGAAGCAACCAACTGTATGCCTGCCGGCGGCAGCTCATCAGAAAGCCAACCATTTTTCAACGGAAGAATCTCGATCAGCTGCACCGGAAAAAGGGTACCTTTCAGATGAGCTTTTAACGACCTTTAATAGCCCGAAATTTCCAACATAGCAGTGTCCTGGAATTGGGAGGACCTCAAACTGATGGAAAATACTAGTGATAAACTGTCTCGGTAATGGGGTACTTACAGTTCAGACCAAACTATCGTACTAGGTTGAAATCAAATTTGAAAAGAGGATGCAGCTTTTGCACTAATCTCCAAAGTTGCAAATGTAATCAAGTACTTTATAAATTTGTTGACTGAGATTCAATGCGAGATAGGTGGCCTTTTCCTACAGTCAAAATCTTTTATCCTGAGAATATTGAATAGCGAATCTACTACATCTATCCTATATTTTAAAAGGTCTTTCTCATTCAACCCGAATCTGCCTCCCATTGTCAAGGAGAGTGTGTCGCATTTGCGATTTTCCCTGTCAACCAGAATAACGAATCGCGCATATGTCGGACCAGTACTTGATTCCCGTTGGAATGGGGTTCTAAAGAAAAGATCATCTATCCGCTCGCACTGCAGACTGTCAGTTGTGTGAAAAAATAGAAATTCAGGTTTAACAAACTGTCTGACTCTGAGGCCACTGAAACCCTCACAGGCGAATCCTTCCATTCTACCTGGAATTGTATCATTTGTGGACCTTAAACAATTGCAATAAACGCGAACTGACTTAACTCGTTCACTTTCCTTTTGACTGGCACAAGAATGGAGAAGAATCAAAAGACCAATTGACAAAAACTTCAGATACATCTGGAAATACGTTAAATAGTTAAAATGGTTTCAACGGAGGGGTGACATTCTTTGATTTTTCTTGCTCGCTCTTAGCTCCAGACCCTGTACTCACAGCAGGTTGCGGCAACTCTGGCACTTGAAAGTTATAAAAAATACCAATAAAATCAAGTACTCCAAAAGTTCTGAAGAAACCGGAATGAAAATGATCCTTGCGCTGCCCTCGGCCACCATCACCGTTATTTAGCGTTTTAGATATATAGTTCGAGGCGTTAATAGTGGCAAGTTCAAGTATACTCATCCCGGGATTGACTCCGCTACTTGTCAATTTCCCATTGTACGAGCCAACCAAATTATAAGCAGCAAAAAGTGCGTGATTTGCTTCATGATCCAGCACCATTGCTGGAGAATGGTAGTTCCCTTGTGCATCAATCGTACCCCATAACATGCTCCAATAAATTGTCCCGTTGCGTTTACCGAGTCGCTCAAGTGAAGAAACTTGATCATATTGAGCGTTGATTTTGCCATCACCATCGGAATCAACGAAAACTCGATTTGTACAATATTCGTATACAGAGGCTTGCTGATATCCTTCAGGACTGACTCCCCCAATCCTTATTTCCGTTTTGAAGGGGCTGTTCTCGAGTCTGGACAATGCCGAAGATCCACCCTTTGCCAGATAAGCTCTTGCTGTTTTGTACGCGGCAAGTTCGGGACTCGATTTTTCATCAATTCCGGGCTCCAATATTTAATCCATTAAGATTAAATGTACCCAGCTTCTCACCGCGTGCATTGTAATTCACTATGTCTCTTCCGTCCACGTCTTTGAAAACTATTAGATTATTTAAAACAGAGGTATAGGGGCTAAAATCATAATATTTTTCAGCAAAGTCATCGACATGATGCCAACGTCCTAACTGATTATCATACATTCTGGCTCCATAGTCAGTCCAGTCCAGGCCCTTCGCGTCGGAGAATTCTTTGGATTGCTGTTCCTTTCTATTGTATTTCAGCCGATTCGGCGATTTTCCTGTCATCGATGACGAGCTAATCCCTGCCATCGTAAGCCCAAATGGATAATAATGCGTCTCCTCCACAATCGCACCAGGTTTATGGATCACCTGCAGGTTGTCAAAGTAGACATCAAAATTGCTTTCATTGCTTACATACACGAACAGGTAGCCGTTTTTAGCCACCGCCACATTCTGTATATTCAGCAGTGCCTCATCCACAACCCAGTGATCTTTTAACGACCCAGATCCGCCTACTCGGCTGAAGTTGCCCGATACAAACTTAAACTGATCGTCTAGCAAGATATAATTTATATAGGCCTTGGGAACCGTCGTCGTGCTTTCCTGTTCAATAATTTTGCATAGTGCTGTGTTTGCTTCAGCGTACTATGGCCGAGCATTTTGCTTACGGTTTTAATCGGCACGTTGTTGTTCAGCGTTACACTTGTAGCGAATGTGTGCCGGGCTGTATGAAATGAAAGCGTTTTGTCAATTCCACAAACATCCGCAATCTCCTTTAAGTAACCGTTCGTTTTCTGGTTACTCAACACCGGAAGTACCCAACCTTTCGGATCATTCTTTGGAAAAACTAACATTTTTCGCCAGGATTCTTGTGGCGGTCGGAAGTAAAGGAACAGGTGACGGACTACCTGTCTTTTGCCGGTCTATGAATAACCACTTCTCTCCATCAAAGCCTGCTCTTATTTCAGAGGACTTCAATTTCAATACATTTGCATAAGCCAGCCCAGTAAAACAACTGAAAACAAAAATATCACGCACCTGACTCAGCCTGACGTTTCCGAAATCCTTTGCCGCTATATGATCAACCTCCTCCATCATCAGGAAATCCTTGGTTACTTTCCGCCGGGTGAGTTTGTAACCTCCGAAAGGATCTTTCTCCAAATCCCCCCGGTGGATGGCAAGAGTTGTAATCTTTTTTAAATCGCCCAAATATTTCATGGCGGTGTTGTGATCACAGATATCCAATTTGAGGTAATACTCGAAGTCTTGGACAAACGCGTAGTTAACTTCTCGCAGTGCACAATCACTCTTTTGCTTGTATTTAACAAGGAATTCCCGAACATGTCGTTTGGTAGTTTCAAAATGGGTGTGCGTCCCTTTCGCATACTCACCCCGTGAAACTAATGCCAGTAATCGATCATTGTGTTCGGTAAAGACGAACAATAAAGTTTTGGATTTTTCCAGATCCTTGCCGGTTAACTTTGAACGCAGTTCTTCAATGGAAAAGGATCCGTAGCGCTGTAACAATTCTTGTTCAGCCTCCCGGACCTTCAATGACCAAGTATCTAAGTAAGCATTAATAGCTCGGGCATCTTCTTTTGTGCCAGATACTTTACCAGCCCGCTGGTTCCAACGCGGTAATTCAATCATCCGGCCGGTTGATAATTCGAATCGTTTGCCCATGAGGGTGATGCGCATGTGAATGGCCTGGGGTTGGGCAATGCGCGATGCCTTTTGTTTTAATCGAAATTGGATGGATACACGTTGCTGTAACATGTTGTTGCTTTTTAAACGGTGATAAATTTAAATTCACCAGCAACCCGAAGGAGCACCTGTCCAAATTTTGAAATGGTTGAACCTGTGCATTTTATAAAGGAAAAGGGACTAAAAACTTACGGACTACTTCTAGTCCCTTTTTAGTCCCTTTTATTTGGACCAATTTGACCAGGTTTGACCACCCCCAAAACGAAAAAAGCCTGTAAATACAAAGATTTACAGGCTGTATCGACATCTATAAGGATGTACTGATGCGGTGAGGAAGGGATTCGAACCCTTGGTACAGTTTAACCCGTACGGCAGTTTAGCAAACTACTGATTTCAGCCACTCATCCACCTCACCGTTGGCTGTGATTAAAGGGTGGCAAAAATAACGAGAACATATTAATAAACCCAAAAAAACACGATCTAAACCTAAAAAAAACAGGCTCCCGGAAATCCGGAAGCCTGTCAAATATTTAAAGGGAAAAATTACAATCCTACATCGCAGCCAGCTGCACTTTCTGCTGCAGTTCCAGCACGTTCTCGCGGAAAATCGTATCCGTATCCATCAGGTCCTTCACCGTCTGGCAGGAATGGATCACCGTGGTATGGTCCCGGCCCCCGAAATGCTCGCCTATCGTCTTGAGTGAATTTTTGGTAAACACCTTGGCGAGATACATGGTGATCTGCCTTGCCTGCACGATTTCCCTCTTCCTCGTTTTCTGGAGGAGCTTGTCGTAAGACACGTCGAAGAACTCACAAACCATCCGCTGGATAGTGTCAATAGTGATCTCCTTGCTTGCTGATTTTACAAAATTACGTAACACTTTCTTTGCTAGGTCTAGGTCAATTTCCCTACGGTTAAGCGAAGATT
Organism: Chitinophagaceae bacterium; assembly: GCA_004173355.1. Lineage (GTDB taxonomy): Bacteria > Bacteroidota > Bacteroidia > Chitinophagales > Chitinophagaceae > JBEVJC01. Next base: position 4,974 of record SEAD01000097.1, read on the forward strand.
GTGCCAACAGTGAAATCAGTGCCCCTTCGAGCTCACGGACGTTACTATTGATGTTATAAGCAATGTACTTGACTACTTCCTTCGGCATCTCCAGCCCGTCATTCTTCATCTTCTTCTCCAGGATCTCGATCCTGACCTCATAGTCAGGGATCTGCAAGTCAGCACTCAGCCCCCAGCGGAACCGGCTGAGCAGGCGCTCCTGCACACCATCCAGGTCCTTCGGACTCTTGTCCGAGGTCAGGATTAGCTGCTTATGACTCTGGTGCAGATGGTTGAAAATGGCAAAAAACGCGTCCTGGCTCTTTTCCGCCTTGGCGAAAAACTGCACATCATCAATAATCAGGACGTCTATCAGCTGGTAAAAATGGATGAAATCATTGATCGCATTGTTCCGGCTGTGGTCCATAAACTGGTTGATGAACTTCTCGGAACTGACATATAATACCACCTTGTTCGGGTGAAGGCGCTTTACCTCATTCCCAATCGACTGCGCCAAGTGGGTCTTGCCCAGCCCTACACCACCATAAATAACAAGGGGATTGAAGGAGTTTGCACCTGGCTTCTCCGCAACGGTCTTACCCGCCCTGCGCGCCACACGGTTACAATCACCCTCCACAAAAGCATCAAAAGTATAAATGTGATTAAGCTGCGGGTCGATCTGCATCTTCTTCAGACCCGGTATAACAAACGGATTCTTGACAGGGTTATTTATGACCAGCGGAAAATCCATTTCATTATTTGAAAATGTTTTGAATCCCTGACCGGTCACATCCATCGTCAATGGCTTGTTCTTGCTGTTGCCACTGTCCACCATGATCCGGTACTCCAGACGCGCATCCTTACCAAGCTCACGCTTGAGCGTCTTCGCTAATAAATTTACGTAATGTTCCTCCAAATACTCGAAAAAGAATTGGCTCGGCACCTGGATGACCAGGATGTTACTTTTTATTGAAACAGGAGTAATCGGTTCAAACCAGGTTTTGTAATGCTGCCATTCAACAATGTCCTTGATGATCTTTAAACAATTAGCCCAGACTTTTTCAGCATTTTTCTCCATCTGTCGGAAAGCAGTTTATATCGCTCTTTTAACTAAACTTGTTTGAAATGGTCCAAATAAATCTCCACACAGTGTCAATAAAAAAAGTTGGACAGGACGGCGAATATCACCATTCCCACTTTCAAAAAAAAATTTTTATTCCTTACTTTTTTTAATTTTTCGATAAGGTTGGATTACCATCACATTACGTCTCCATAACGCATAATCATGCCACAGACCGCCAGTGCCTGACAATCATTTTTTTCTCGTAATAACGTCTGTTTGTTGTTGAGGTTCGATGCAGGAAGTAATAACGTTCGGACCTTTTGAAGATAGAGTATTTTCCCATTCCCCAAAAGAAAAGATGCGCCCTTTGCCGGGATTTTTTTTACCTGTCCCGGACACTGAACCAACAATACCCACTTAAGGTGATATCGGCCATTTAACCTACGCCGCATTACCTTATTTTTGCGGCCTGAACTGTTTCAGGATAAAAACCTGCCCAGGCAAATGCAAAAGAATATAACTCTCAAACTGCTTCCTTCGGAAGCCACCAATGATCGTTCCGTACGTAAGGCAATCGCCGCTGCTGAAGCCACCAGCACAGCTTCCATCACGGGTTACAATATAATCAAACACAGTATCGACGCGCGTTCCAGGCAGGTATGGATCAGCCTTACCGTCAATGCCTATATCGACGAACCGTTCCACGAACGGGAAAGGATTTCATTCCATTTCAGGGATGTGAGCAAATCCCCGCTGAGCGTGGTAATCGTTGGCGCCGGCCCGGCCGGCCTCTTCGCAGCCCTGCGCCTGCTCGAACTGGGTATCAGACCCATCCTGCTTGAAAGGGGTAAAGACGTCAGGGCAAGACGACGTGACCTCGCGCGGCTCAACAAGGAAGGTGAAGTAAACCCCGAAAGCAACTACTGCTTCGGCGAAGGCGGTGCAGGCACATACAGCGATGGCAAATTATACACGCGGAGTTCCAAACGCGGCGATATCAACCGCATACTGAACCTCTTCGTTTACTTCGGTGCAGAAGACAAAATACTATATGAAGCACACCCGCATATCGGCACCAATAAACTACCACAGATCATCACCGCTATGCGCGAAAAAATCACGGACTGCGGTGGCGAATTCCTCTTCAATAAAAAAGTAGTTGACTTCACCCTTACCAACAATACCATCACGGCAGTACATACCGCCGACGGTGACAAATACACTTCCCCCTATGTGATCCTGGCCACTGGCCATTCGGCGCGTGACATCTTCGAACTGCTGCATAAAAAAAACATCCGCATCGAGGCAAAACCTTTTGCACTCGGCGTGCGGATCGAACATCCGCAATCATTGATTGACTCGGTACAATACCACCAGCCGCAACGGGAAGATGCCCTTCCCCCGGCCTCCTACTCCCTGGTCCAGCAGGTGGAAGGCAAAGGTGTATTCTCCTTCTGTATGTGCCCGGGGGGCATCATCGCACCCGCCGCCACTTCTCCGGGCGAACTGGTGGTAAATGGCTGGAGCCCGTCAAAACGGAACAACCCCTTTGCCAACAGCGGCATGGTAGTGAGCATCGAAGAAAAAGACCTTAAAAAGTTTGAAAAAGAAGGTCCGCTGGCAGCCCTGGAATTCCAGCGCTCAGTAGAACAGAAAGCCTTTGAAGCAGGGGGTGGCAAATTCGTGGCACCGGCACAACGGATGGTCGATTTTACCAGCAACAGGGTATCGGACAGCCTGCCGGACTGCTCCTACCTGCCTGGACTGCAGTCAGCGCCGCTCAATACGGTACTCCCGGGCATCGTCCACCGGAGCCTGCAACTTGCTTTCCAGGAATTCGGGAAAAAAATGAAGGGGTATTTCACCAACGAAGCAATCGTGGTGGCTACGGAATCGAGGACCTCCTCGCCGGTTCGCATCCCGAGGGATCCGGTTACGCTGGAACATGTGCAGGTGAAAAATCTGTATCCCTGCGCGGAAGGGGCAGGTTATGCCGGAGGGATTGTAAGTGCCGCAATGGACGGCGAACGGGTAGTGGAAGAAATAAAAAAAAAGGCTGCGCAATTCAGCCTTTCATAGGTGTTGTGAATTAGTGTAAAATTAGTCTTGCGATAGTTACGGATTTAGGGTTTTACAATCAGATTTCCATCGAACTTTTTAGTAATTCTTTAGGATTGGACTGGACTTGGATGATTTTTCGAATGTCCCCTTCAAAGGGTCAACAAATTGGATTGGATCGGTTGGTTCTTCAGGATGTTCGGACGGTGGTTCTTCAAGGGGCAAATGGACTCTGTGGTTGTTTCATGGATCGTTTGGCTTCATTCGGTCTTCAATGCGATAATGGACTGGACGGACTTCTCAATTTGATACTGGATTTCGGACGGTTCGGTTTTTCAAAAGATCTCCTGGAGTTTCAGCGATTTCAAAGGATTGGTTTTCGGTTCTTCTTCGGACTCGCTTCACTGTGGTAGCAGCTGGCGTCTGGTGGATCGGATCTTGATTCTGGTGGCTTTCAAAGGTTTGGTTCGGTCGGTTCTTCAGTCGGTCATCGGATTCTCGTCTTTCAAAGGATTGGTCTTCGGTTTTCCACGGATGCTTCGATTCTTTCAGTTTTCAAAGGATTGGTTCTTCTTGGTTTTTTCAAAAAACCCGGATTAATTACGGGACTTGTTCAGATCTGGATTTGGCTTCTTCAATGGATTCGGATGGTGGCTTTCAAAGTCGTTGGATCTCAATTCGTCTGGTTTTTCAAAATCCGGCCCTTTAACAAAACTGGTGGCTTCATCTTCAGGGCCCGTAGGATTTTGGATTGTTGTTGGGGTCCGTTTGGTGCTGAATCAATTCGTACCTCGCTTCAACAATACAAATGTATATCGCAGTTCAGGGGCCGTGCGGGATTTTCGGTAGTTGGTCGTTATCCTTCGGAGTTTGGGGGATCTGCTTCGGTTTTCGGTAAACCGTACCTACACAATACGCAGGCGCTGCAACACTTCGGCCTTGTGGGCGCGACTGATAGGAATCAGGCTGCCATTGATAACCAGGTTATTATCCTGGATATCCTTGATCTTGCTGGTGTTCACTATAAATGAACGATGCACCTTCAGGAAGTTCGTAGGATCGAGCTTTTCCTGGATACCTTTCATAGTGGCATGGGATACCACCTTCTTGTCACCGGTCACATACCTTACATAGTCACCGATACATTCCACATACAAAATATCATCGAGCGACAAACGGATCAGCTTGCCATCCGAACGAATAAATATATCATTGCTTTTAGAAGTCACTTCCTCCGGCACCTGCTTTACGGGCGCTGCCGGCGTCATACTTTCAGTCACCTTGCCAACCGACCGCATAAACCGGTCATAGGTCACCGGCTTCTTCAGGTAACCGGCCACTTCGTACTGGAACGCCGTAAAGGCATAGTCGGTCTTGGAAGTGGTAAGGATGATTTTGGGGGAATAGGTCAGCTGGTCCATCAGCTCAAACCCGCTGAGCTCGGGCATTTCAACATCAAGGAATACAATATCCACCACATTGGACCGGAGATACACCAGCGCCTCGGCGGGATTGCTGAACTTGCCTGCCACCTCCACCATACCTGACTTTACACAATAATTCTCCAGGATAGCCAGGGACACCTGGTCATCATCTATGAGAATACCTTTTATCAGTGATGGTTTCATACGATAGCTTATTATCAACTCAGGAAGCCATGGCCTCCAGCTCCTTTAGTTTTCCCAATTCGTTTTCCACCCACGGCACTTCCACCAGCAAACGGGTGGTGACGGCAGCATAATGGGCCGACAACTCCGAAGTCTGTTTCACCTCACCGCAACGGACCTCCAGCTCACTGAGTTTTTCGTACAGGGATGTGAGTCCCACATACAGGAAACCCGGCTTGATCTTGTGTACCAGCCGCCTGAATTCCGCTAAATCACCTGATGTATAAAGATTACCCAGTTCGGGCAGTGCCGTAACCGTCTCCATCACAAAGGCATCAAAAACACCAACTGCGAGACGGGGGTCACCATCGTAAAATTCCTGTAGTTTGGCCAGGTCTAAATGATCTGAAAAGCGGTAATTCATAAGTAGGATACAGCATCAAACGCTGGAGGGCGTAAAAATATTACACAGGTCCTGAAGATCAAAGCAAAATAAGCGCGTTTATTTTCCGTTATACAGTTGTCCAAGTTTAAATCCTTGAAAAATAATCTCCAAAACAGCCCCAGGCCTGCATTTCCCGTGTCAGGCATCATCCGCCGGATGGTCGACCAGTTCGTCTACGGTACGCTGAATAGTAGTTATACTTTCGAGGAACGTAAATTTGCGATACGCTACAATCAGTTCTTCCTTTGCGCTATCCTGTTCTTCATGGCAGGTTTCCTGTTCAAGTTTTTCAACGGACTTTACCTGAGCTCGTTTGTCTGTCTCGGATCATTCGGACTGTCGCTTCTCAACTACTTACTGTTACACCGGAATACCTATCGCCGCCACCTTGCAAAATACAGCCTGCTGGCATTGGTCAATGTGGCTATCGTGGGACTGAGTTACGTGGAGGGATTACATTCGGGCACCTATATTTTCCTGTTCCCGTTTATCGTATGCCAGACCTTCATCCTCAACTATGATGAACAGGCGGCCTTCCGCACATCCATTATCATCTCCCTTGTGAGTATCATGATGGTATTCACTATCAGCCCGCCGCTCAGCACACTGCAACATCTCGCTTCCGATAATTACCGCAGCATTTTTTACCTCAATTGTGTTCTCGCATTTGTAATCAGCTGCCTGTTCTCCTATATCGTTATCAAGGAAAACAAAAAGAATGAAATCGGCCTGCTGCAGGAACGACTCTTCCTCGACACCCTCTTCAACACCGCACTGGATGCGATTTTTATCGTTGACCAGCGCACGGGACAGATCGTCAACTGCAACACCAAAGCCGTCGACCTTTTTAATTCACCGGGGAAAAACAGCCTGCTTGGTACCACCATCGACCGCTGGGTGATCTCCCAGTACAATGCCGACCCGCTGCCGGCAGAAGTAGTCGGTTACACCAAAGAGATCTGGGAAGGGGAAGTAAAATGTATCACCGGACAGGGTCTCAACTTCGTAGGCGCTATCTTCGTATCACCTTTCAGGGATGAAATCCAGCCACTGAAAAAAATCAGCATCTTCGATATCACCGACCGGAAAAATGCCGAAGAAGCACTGATCGATGCAAAAGTAAAAGCGGAAGAGGCAGCCCTTTCAAAGGCAAGGTTCGTATCCAACATGAGCCACGAACTCCGCACTCCACTCAACGGGATCATAGGCACCACCAATCTCCTGCTGCAGGAAAATATCCTGGCCGAACAGAAAGAACATTTTGACATCCTGAAATATTCGTCCGAACACATGCTCGAACTGATCAACGATGTACTGGATGTAAATAAAATCGATGCAGGACGACTGGAAATCGAAAAGAAACCAAATAACCTTAAGCTATTTATCGACCGCATCGAGACGATCTTCCACAACCAGTTCCACAGCAAGAACATCGCGTTCGTGGTCAAAGTGGATCCGAAACTCGACCGCAAATTTATCTTTGACCCCACGCGGCTCGGACAGGTACTCCAGAACCTGCTCTCCAATGCACTCAAGTTTACCCACCGCGGCAGCGTAACCCTCGATATCAAATGTGTATCGGCCAGCAGTGATGCCGCCACTGTTGAATTCAGCGTCACCGACACCGGCATCGGTATCGAATCGAAAAAACTGCCGCATGTATTCGAACGGTTCTACCAGGCCGATGTGATGACCACCCGCAAATACGGCGGCAGTGGGCTCGGCCTCTCCATCAGCAAAAAACTGATTGAGCTGTATAAAGGCGAACTCAAAGTGGAATCAGAGCTCTATAAAGGCAGTCGCTTCCATTTCATGCTCACACTGAACAGCTATGTTGAAAAAAAACCGCTGATACAGGACACCAGCCAGCAACAACCGCTCAACAGCACTGCCCGCGTACTCATTGCCGAAGACAACCCGGTGAACATGATGATCGCCCGTCGTTTTCTCCAGAAATGGAACCTCGAAATCTTTGAGGCTACGGACGGACAAAAAGCCATCGAACTTTTTAATAAAGGACAATACGATATCCTGCTGATCGATCTTGAAATGCCGGAGAAAGACGGGTACATGGTATTGAATGAGGTCCGCGAAAGCCATCCACACCTGCCCGTTATCGCGTTCACCGCAGCTTCCTTTGAAAATATGGGGCCACTGCTCAAGGAAAAAGGTTTTACCGACTTTGTGCAGAAACCATTCAAGCCGGAGGAACTGCATGCCAAAATCCTGAAGTTCGTCCGCAACCCCGCCGCCTGATTCCCCTCACATCCCTCGGGAAATGAACCCCAGACCCTGCATTTCACCCTCGTGATCCCGCCGCTTACCGGTTTATCCTTCCAATCAGCCATTTCGTGTAATTAATTGCGGCATAAGCGGGCTGAACGGCTATTTTTGCCTTTCAATACAGAACTAACTATGGCATTACTCCAGTTGAACCACCTGAAAAAAAACTTCGCCACGCAGAAGGCCGTTGATGACATCAGCCTCAACATCGAACGCGGCTCCATTTTCGGGCTGCTTGGCCCGAATGGTGCAGGGAAAACAACCCTTATCCGGATGATCACCGGGATCTTCTACCCGGATGAAGGCGAGATCCTGTTCGACGGTAAAAAATTTGACCCCCTCAATGATATCGAACATATCGGATACATGCCGGAAGAACGTGGGCTGTACAAAAAAATGAAGATCGGTGAGCAGGCCCTCTACCTCGCCCAGTTAAAAGGACTCAGTAAAACCGACGCCACCCTCAAACTCAAAACATGGTTCAAAAAGTTTGACATGGAAAGCTGGTGGGATAAAAAAGTGGAAGACCTTTCCAAAGGGATGCAGCAGAAACTGCAGTTTGTGACCACCGTGTTGCATGACCCCAAACTGATCATCCTCGATGAACCATTCAGCGGTCTCGACCCGGTAAACGCCAACCTCATCAAGGATGAGATCTATAACCTTGCAAAAAACGGGGCTACGATCATCTTCAGTACACACCGGATGGAACAGGTAGAAGAGATCTGTGACCATATCGTACTGGTGAATAAAGGCCGTAAAATCCTCGACGGTACGGTAAAACAGATCAAAAACGATTTCAAGGAAAATCTTTTCCGCATTTCATTCACCAATGAAATCCTGCCGGAACACCTTGGCATCTTCCTGTTTGAACTGGTAAAGAAAACCGGTAACGAGGTCATTGTAAAAATCAACCCCGGACATACCAACAATGAAGTAATCCAGTACTTCCTGAACAAGGAACGGGAAATCGAATCATTCAATGAAATCCTCCCATCCCTTAACGAAATATTTATCCGCCAGGTGGACGGTACTCCCACCGCGCGCCAGTTCCAGGAAACAAACTGATCGTCCATCGCCAAAACAACCAACTCATGAATAAGATACTTCTCATTATACGCAGGGAATACCTGACCAGGGTCAGGAAAAAAACCTTCCTGATCAGTACCCTGCTTTTCCCGGTGCTTTATTTCGGACTCATCGTCGGTACCGGGTACATCACCGCCAAAAGCGGAAAGAGCCTGAAGATCGCCATGATCGATTCAAGCGGCTACTTCGACAAAGGAAAAGTGGAAAGGGAAAACCAGGCCGACAGCTCGGCCACTATCGTACCGGTCAGCATTGCAGCCGATTCGCTGAAAGCAAATTTTGAATCACTGGGTTATGATGGTTATGTAATCATACCCGCAAATACCAACTGGGAAGACGGGCTCGACAACCTGTCGCTGAAAACCAGCCGCACACTGAGTGTGGAAAGCGCAAGGCCGCTGGAGCGCAAACTGAATAATATCTGGAACTCTGTCAAAAACGAGAAACTGGGTATCGACGAGATCAAGAAAAAAACGATGGAAAACAGCCGGGTGGAAGTGGTTCCGGAAAATGTGAATGACGAAACCGCCAACTCCACCATCGCATCTATCCTCGGAGTGGTAGCCGCGGTGCTGACCTATATCATCCTGATGATTTACGGCTCACAGGTAATGATGGGAGTGATGGAAGAAAAAACCAGCCGCATTGCAGAAGTGATCGTATCGTCGGTAAAACCATTCCAGCTCATGCTTGGCAAGATCCTCGGGATCGGCCTCGTGGCACTCACACAGGTGGGTCTCTGGCTGGTGACAGTTTTGATCATTTACAATGTAACCAAGGGCACCACCAGTGCCGGCGGTATGCAGGGTATGATCGGTGGCATGCAGGAAGTGTTTACCAGCGTCAACATTCCGTTCATGATCTTCTTCTTCCTGTTTTACCTGCTCGGCGGCTTCTTCTTTTACGCATCACTGTTCGCCGCTGTGGGTAGTGCGGTCAACGAAGACATGCGCGAAGCACAGTCACTCAGCTTCCCGCTGATGATGCCGATTATCTTCTCCATCATCACCATGCAGGCCGTGATCAAGGATCCTACCGGACCACTCGCGGTCTGGGGAAGTATCATCCCGTTCACCTCGCCGATTTACATGATGGCACGGATTCCCTTTGGTGTACCCGGCACGGTACAGTGGTGGGAACTTGCAGTGTCAATGCTCAGCCTGATCGGGGGATTCATCTTCACCACCTGGTTCGCCGGCAAGATCTACCGCACCGGGATCCTGATGTACGGGAAAAAACCAAGCTGGAAAGAACTTATTAAATGGGGTTTCCGGAAAAATTGATCCCTTAATGACAATACTGAAACCCGCCCTGGTGGCGGGTTTTTTTGTGCTATCAACACGCCATGCCATGCTGCTAGCGTTCACACCGCATCGAGCCACACTGGTATTCCTCCCGGCAGTCGGCCATTTGTTAAAGTTTTCAAAGTTTCCCCACGACTGTAACTTAATACGAAACCAATCGTATATTTGAATACGAAACATTTCGCATTTACTCCTAAAATAGCTTACATGAAACCAAAATCAATCAAAATCGGCCGTGCTGTTTCAGTCTTCGCCATCATTGCCAGCACCGTTATCCTCCTGTCCTGGCAGAAACAAACGGAAGAAACGGCACCTCCCGGACACAGCCGCCCGTCAACCCTGAACCTTAAACATTTCATGGCAGGATTTGCCTGTGACACCACCCCGAATAAATACAAACAGCCAAAGGATATTGACGAAGCGATCGAGCAACTGGAAAAACTCGATATTGAAAAAGAAATGAAACAGGCAATGGAGTCGGTTAAAATTGCCATGGACCAGCTGGACGACAAGAAAATAAAACTCGAGATCGAAAAGGCAATGAAGTCGGTAGACATGGACAAGGTAAAAAAGGATGTGGAACTGTCGCTCGACGAGGCAGACATGGCCGGACTGAAAGACCTGGTAAAGGAATCACTGGCAAAGGTTGACTGGGACCAGATCCAGAGGAACCTCAATAAAATCAACTGGAAAGAAATGCAGGATGGCATGCGCACTGCGCAACTGGAACTGAAAAAACAGGGTCCGGTGATCAAACTGGAAATGGAGAAAGCAAAAATCGAAATCGAAAAAGCTACAAAAGAGCTGAAAGAATATAAGGTCTTTATCGATGATCTCGACAAAGATGGCCTGATCAACAAGGAAAAAGGATATACCCTTGAACTGAAAGACGGCGAACTGAAAATCGATGGCAAAAAAGCCAGCGATGCAACGCACAAAAAATACCGCTCATTCCTCGAAGAACACAAACAGTTCCATATTGAATCACGTGATGGTAAATTCAATATGAACGACAACAACTGGAATGACGAAGACCAGGATAACGATAACGAAAACGATTCTGAGGATGTAGTATCCTGAATCCCCAACCCTCCGGGCTGCAGCCCGGGGGGTTTCTTTTTTATGGGAGGGTAAAGCTATCCCCCGCGGTAAACACCGATAACCGGATGTCCCGGTATTTGATCAGTCCGGCTTCCGTCACATCCGCCCCGACCGGATCCGCAAACATGATCACCTGTCCCACCCCTTCCACTTTTACATTTTTTCCCGATACCACAATGGCCGTGGCCTCATCGATACCGATACAGGCCAGCTTCGGATAAGCCTGCAACGCAGAAAGCATCCGGTTGTACCTGCTCCGTTTGATAAAGTGCTGGTCGATCACTGCATTGGTAAGTAAGGCCAGACCGGGTTTGAATTCGATATTCTCCGCCCTCAGGCTGGAGATCGTCTCCCGCACTACCGAATCCCCGCGTAATTGCCGTCCGGTCACCATATGCTCACTCATTACCGCCGCACCCGCACTGGTACCGGCGATCATCGCACCATTTGCGTAAGCTTTGTGGATCGACGCATATACCGGTGTATTCAGCACCAGCTTCATAAACCGGCTCTGGTCACCCCCGGTGATAAAAACCAGTTTCGATTTCTCCAGCGAGTCAAGCCGGGAACGGCTGCCCACATTCCCGCTGTTAAACGCCAGGTTCACGATCGTATATTTCCCGATCACATCAATTGATTTCTTAAAATAAAAAAACGAGGTATCCGGTTCCCCGCTCGACATGGGCAACACCGCGATATAATCGGTTGGTCCAAGACCCGCCTCCCGGATCATCGTCGCCATCAGCGCCGGGGCACGATCTCCCCCACCAATAATAAAGAGTTTGCCCTGGGAAAAAACGCTGGAAAAAGACAGGAACAGGACTATACCGGCCAGCAGTGGTTTTCTCATAAACTGATTTGAATAAAAATAGCTGATATTGACTGAAGAACAGTTTAAAAACTGCATTTCATTAACAACCCCGTCGCACAAATTCCGGTCATAGAACTGTTATACACGTGCGAAGGCATGTTATTTGACATAACCCCAAATAAAAACCGATGAACTGGGTCGACCTCTCCCTGCTGCTGATTTTCCTGCTTGCCATCTGGGCCGGTTACTACCGTGGTTTCCTGCTGGGCACATTCGACCTGGTCACCTGGGGAGCCAGTCTCGTGACTGCCTATATTTTTTATAACGACACCGCCGCTTTCCTGCAACGTTTTTTCCAATGGGGAGTATGGATGCTTCCCATTGCTTTCCTCGCTACCATGCTGCTTGCCCGTATAATTTTCGGACTCGTGGCACGTTTCATCATCCGCCTCATCCCGGAACAGGAACACCGCACCAGTACCAACCGGCTGCTGGGTATGATACCTGGTGCCATTACCGGATGGGTAGCCTGTATCATCGTGTCCGCACTGCTGCTTGCGTTGCCGTTGCGCGACAGCATCAACACTGAAACACGCGACAGCAAATGGGCGACCAACCTCGCCATGCAGTCGGAGTGGGCAAACAAAAAACTGGCCCCGGTATTTGACGAAGCGGTACGGCATACCATGAACAGCCTTACAGTGCACCCGGCTTCAGACGAAACCGTGCAGCTTGGATTCACATTTGACAAACCCGAAGTACGGCCCTTCCTCGAAGCGCAGATGTTGGCAATGGTCAATGAAGAACGACTGAAAGAAGGCCTGAAACCGGTGGTCGCCGACCCCGAACTCAGCAAAGTGGCACGTGAACATTCACGGGACATGTTTGCCCGCGGTTATTTTGCCCATGTAAATCCCGATGGCAAAGACCCGTTTGACCGGATGCGCGGACACGGTGTCAAATTCAACTCCGCGGGGGAAAACCTGGCCCTGGCACAAACCCTCGAAATTGCGCATACCAACCTGATGAATTCACCGGGCCACCGCGCAAACATCATGAATCCCTCATTCGGAAGGCTGGGAATTGGCATCCTCGATGGTGGGTTTTACGGTCTCATGATCAGTCAGGAATTCCGCAACCCGGAGTAATCAGTCCGACAGCCTGTTTTCGTAAACCTTTTACAGGAATGGGTTTCAGGCCATCAACGATAAGCCCCCGATCCCGGCACAATTTTTTTTAGTACAGGGTTTTAATCCCTGTAAGTATGAATATCGACTGGAGAGATCTTGGCAACCGCCTTGTTGAATGGCTGATCACACATGGCCCCCGGATTATCGCGGGCTTCCTGGTACTTATTGTCGGCTTCTGGCTGATCCGCGTACTGGGTCGAACCCTGCGGAAAACCATGGAACGGCGGAATTTCAATCCATCCCTCCGTTACTTCCTGCAGAACCTCGTGATCGTTGCGTTGCAGATTATCCTGGTCATTTTCGGTCTCGGCCTGATGGGCATCCAGCTAATATTGTCAGCCAGGGACAGGAAGGGAAAGTGCAGTCCATCCAGCTATTTTATACAATCATCCTGACCCACGACAACAAAACCATTGTGGTGCCCAACGGCCAGCTCTCCAACAATGTGACCATTAATCTCAGCCGGGAAGGTGACCGGCGTCTGGATATCGAACTCAAACTTTCCTACGGTATTGAATACGCCGATGTGAAAAAACTCCTCGAAGAGGCCATCCGGTCTGTAAAAGATGTGCTGGAGGAACCGGAATTCCGCATCGGGGTGAGCAAACTTGAAGCAGATAAATACACCGTGGAAATCAATGTATGGATTGCTGCGTCAGGGTTTCGGGACACTTCCATGATTGTTCACGAAACCATCATGGAAAAACTGAAACAAGGTGGCATTAAATTACCGGGCATGTAACATGTATGGGTGAGCCACCGGAAGTCCGGAGGGCCTACCTTTGCGGGACTTCTTTAATAATCAACAATCACTTTTTTATGGGAATAAACGTAAACGCCTATGCCGCCAAAGCGGTAAAAGCACCTTTGGAGCCATTCAATTTCCAGCGCCGGGACACCGGACCCAATGATGTAAAAATAGAAATCCTGTTCTGTGGTGTGTGCCACTCGGACATCCACCAGGTAAAGGATGAATGGGGCGGTTCTATTTTCCCCATGGTACCAGGTCATGAAATCGTGGGCCGTATCACGCAGGTGGGTGACAAGGTAAAAGGTTTCAAAGTCGGCGAGCTCGCAGGTGTGGGCTGTTTTGTGGACTCCTGCCGCACCTGTCCAAGCTGCCAGGCAGGCGAAGAACAATACTGTGATAACGGGATGACCGGCACTTACAATGCGTACGAACGCGATGGCAAAACGCCAACCTATGGCGGTTATTCAACGCATATTGTGGTGAACGAGGACTATGCGCTGCATGTATCCGATAAACTTCCGCTGGAAGGCGTGGCACCATTGCTTTGCGCGGGCATCACCACCTACTCACCACTCCGTCACTGGAATGTGACCAAGGGTACCAGGGTGGCAGTCGTTGGCCTCGGTGGCCTGGGCCATATGGCGGTGAAATTCGCCGTGTCCTTTGGTGCAGAAGTAACGGTACTCAGCACCTCCACCAGCAAACAGGAAGATGCACTGCGTCTTGGCGCACATCATTTCGTGGTGACCAAGGATAAGGAACAGATGAAAAAAGTGCGGGGCAGCTTTGATTTCATCCTGAACACGATCTCTGCCGAACACGAATACAATGATTACCTGTCGCTGCTGGATCGCGATGGTACCATGGTAGTGGTAGGTATCCCGGAAAAACCATCTGTGGCACCTGCATTCACACTCATCGGGAAACGCCGTTCACTCGCGGGTTCTATGATCGGTGGTATCAAGGAAACACAGGAAATGCTGATCTACTGTGCGGAAAACAATATCACTTCAGATGTGGAAGTAATCGACATCAAGGATATCAATACCGCCTACGAACGCATGCTGAAAAACGATGTGCGTTACCGTTTTGTGATCGATATCGCTTCTTTAAATAAATAACCCGGATTTATCCCGGAACAATTCCGTCGCCCCCTTGTTATCATGATCTATAAAAACAACAGTTATGGAGAAACGAAAACTCGGGAGGACAAATCTCGAAACCGCACCAGTCATTTTCGGTGGTAATATTTTCGGATGGACAGTGGACGAAGGGAAATCGTTTGAACTGCTGGACGCCTTTACTGACAAGGGTTTTAACACAATTGATACAGCTGATGTGTATTCCCGCTGGGTGCCTGGTAACAAGGGTGGCGAATCGGAACTGATTATAGGGAACTGGGTAAAAAAGAAAAACAACCGCAAACAGGTGATCATCGCTACCAAAGCCGGTGCTGATTTCGGGAATGGCCCGGACCTGAGTGCAAAAAATATCATTGCATCTGCGGAAGCTTCCCTGAAAAGGCTGCAGACTGACTATATCGATCTGTACCAATCACATTTTGATGATGGCACTACCCCTGTTGATGAAACCCTCGAAGCGTATGCACAGCTGGTGGCAGCCGGGAAAGTATTGTATATCGGCACCTCCAATATGACACCGCTGCGTATCACACAATCACTGGACGCAAGCCGTACCAGATCCTTACCCCGTTACGAAACATTGCAGCCACAGTATAACCTGTATGACCGCGAAAAATTTGAACAGGAATACCAGCAACTCGCGAAAGACAACGAACTGGGTGTGATCCCGTACTACTCGCTCGCCAGCGGCTTCCTCACCGGCAAGTACCGCTCGGAAGCGGACCTGGGTAAAAGCCAGCGTGGTGGCGGTATCAAAAAATACCTCGGTGAAAAAGGCCGACGCATCCTGAAAGCCCTTGATGAGGTAAGTGAAGCAAGGAGTGCAACACCCGCACAGGTTTCACTCGCGTGGCTGGTAGCCCAGCCCACGATCACTGCTGCAATTGCAAGCGCCACATCGATCCAACAGCTGGACGATTTCAGTAAAGCTGCTGCACTGGTACTTACCGTTGACGAACTGGAAAAACTTACAAAAGCGGGAAACTGATCCGCCAGCGATAGCCGCCATTCTGCTCTTTAAAACTTTAGTATGAGTTCCCTTTTTTCTGAATTAGTTATCAAATCAGTCCGGTTCAAAAACCGGATCGCCGTTTCACCTATGTGCCAGTACAGTGCCGTTGATGGCTTCGTGAACGACTGGCATCTTGTGCATCTCGGAAGCCGTGCAGTTGGTGGGGCCGCGCTGGTCATCCAGGAAGCAACCGCAGTATCACCCGAGGGCCGTATCAGCTATGGCGATCTTGGCATCTGGAAAGATGAACATATACCGGCATTGAAACGTATCAACAATTTTATACGTGAACATGGCGCCGTGCCGGGGATTCAGCTTGCACACGCCGGCCGCAAGGCAAGCTGTGACCTGTCATGGAACGGTGGTGCGCAACTGGTGACTGGTGAGCATAGCTGGCTGACGGTATCGGCATCTGCGATCCCTTTCAAGGAAACCGAGCGGCCTCCGCTTGCATTGGATGCAGATGGCATCAGGCAGGTAATCAGCGATTTCCGCGATGCGGCAAGACGCGCGCTGGAAGCGGGCTACCAGGTTATTGAAATCCATGCGGCTCATGGTTACCTGATCAACCAGTTCCTGTCACCGACATCCAACAAACGGACTGACCAGTACGGGGGTTCATTTGAAAACCGCAGCCGGCTGCTGCTGGATATCATCCATGCGGTGCAACTGGAATGGCCGGCGGACCTGCCCATATTTGTGCGGATTTCCGCCAGTGAGTGGGTGGAAGGTGGATGGACCATCGACGATTCGGTAAAACTGGCCGTTGTGCTCAAAGAAAAAGGAATTGACCTGATTGATTCTTCTTCAGGCGGTAATTCGCTGACACAGAAAATAACAGTCGGGCCAGGTTACCAGGTTCCGTTTGCTGAAGAGATCCGGGAACGTGCGGGTATCATGACCGCTGCAGTTGGACTCATCACCACCGCTGCCCAGGCGGAAGAAGTGGTAAAGGAAGGCAAGGCCGATCTGGTATTCCTCGCGCGCGAGATGCTCCGTGATCCTTACTTCCCGATGCGTGCTGCGGTTGAACTGGGTGCAGACCATACCTGGGCTGTACAATATGAGCGCGCGAAGCCGCGTACAGGCCGCTAATGGTCATCTGCAGTAAAATCCTGATAACATGTATTTCCGGCTGCCATGGAAGCTGTTGGTTTAACCGGTAGCCGGCCAATGCCGGGTTCCTGTTAAAACGACACAAAGTAATTCCGGTCAAAATCCCGGGGCTCTTTATCTTTGCCGGAGTTCCCCAAAACCTTATGTCCGAACCAGCACAGGATATCGCTTTACCATCCCCGGCACTGAGCAATCGCCAGGTCCGTATTGCCGTATCAGCATTTTTCTTTTTCCAGGGACTTTCATTCGCGTCGTGGGCGAGCCGCATCCCGGATATCAAAACCACACTTGGACTGACCGATGCCGCACTGGGTTCTATCCTGCTGGCTTTACCCGCAGGGCAACTCACGGCCATGCCATTTACGGGCAGGCTGGTCACGCACTTCGGGAGTAAAAAAATACTCCGGATCGGTTCGATCCTTTATGTACTCTGCCTGACCAATCTCGGGCTCGCTACGAAGTCCTGGCACCTTGCCCTTGGGCTCTATTTCTTCGGCATATTTGGTAATCTCTGTAATATTTCTGCCAACACCCAGGCCATCGGCGCGGAAAAATTATACTCCCGCCCGATCATGGCTTCCTTCCACGGGGTATGGAGCACAGCGGGTTTTACCGGGGCTGCCATCGGACTGCTGATGACCGCGCTGCATGTAAATCCCTACATCCATTTCTGGGTTGTTGCGGTACTGATTGTAGCTGGCGGACTCACAGCGCAAAACTGGCTGCAGACCGGACGTTCAACTGCCCCGCGGGAGAAAAAACCATTCCTCTCCAGACCGGACGGCATGCTGGTACAACTGGGTATTATTGGTTTCTGCAGTATGGCAAGTGAAGGTGCGATGTTCGACTGGAGTGGTGTCTATTTCAAGGAAGTAGTGCATGCGCCGGCAAAACTTGTGGTGCTTGGTTATGCTTCATTCATGGTCATGATGGCCACGGGCAGGTTTATCGGTGATAAGCTGATTGAAAAACATGGCCGGAAAAGAATGCTGCAGGCAAGCGGGATCCTGATCTCCGTTGGTCTTTTTATCTCCGTGCTCTTCCCGCATATCGTTACCGCAACCATCGGATTCCTTATTGTTGGTTTTGGCGTTTCTTCCATTGTACCAATGGTCTACAGCAGTGTGGGCAGGGTCTCCAAAATCCCGCCGGGAATTGCACTGGCAACTGTGTCCAGCATCAGTTTCCTCGGCTTCCTGATGGGGCCACCCCTCATCGGATATATCTCCGAGCTGTTCAGCCTGCGCCATTCATTCGCTGTTATCGGATTGTTCGGATTCGGCATCGCGATCATGGTTTCCAAACTCAAGGCATTGCATTAACCCGGCGTTGATGGGCTACCCATCGCGGATGTGGATGTTACCACCGGATCCCTTCTCTCCCCGACCTGCTGCCGCCACATTGCGTAATACAGTCCCCGGGCTTCCACCAATTTATCATGCGTACCCTGCTCCACGATCTTTCCTTTTTCCAGTACATAAATCACATCGGCATACATGATGGTTGATAACCGGTGCGCGATCATAATGGTAATCGGATCCCGCTGCCGCGAAATATCGCGGATGGTCTGCGTGATCGACTCCTCGGTCAGCGAATCCAGTGCAGAAGTTGCTTCATCAAAAATCAGCAGCCGTGGATTGCGCAGGAGCGCACGGGCAATAGCGATCCGTTGTTTTTCACCACCCGATAACTTCATCCCCCCTTCACCCAATAACGTATCCAGGCCGCGGCCGGACCGGTCAAGCAGTTTGTCGCAGGCGGCTTTATGAAGGGCATCCAGCATTTCCTCATCGGTTGCCGATGCTTTTACAAACAACAGGTTGTCGCGGATCGTGCCATAAAATAATTGTGTCTCCTGTGTTACAAACCCGATCTGACGGCGCATTTCATTGTACCGGATATCCGACGAGCCGATACCGTTAAACGATACCTTTCCTGTGACCGGGCGGTACAGTCCCACGAGCAGTTTTACCAGTGTGGATTTACCCGAACCCGATGGACCAACAAACGCAATCGTTTCCCCGCTTTTTACTTCAAACGAAATGCCGTCGATCGCATTCTGTGAAGCAGTGGCATGATGGAATACCACGTCTTCAAATTTCAGGTTGCGGAGTTCACCCAGTTCAACAGGTTCCTCAGGCCTGGTCTCCACCGGTTTCTGCATCAGTTTATCAAAGGTCATAAGGGATGCCTCTGCTTCCCGGTACGAAAGGATAATATTCCCGAGGTCCTGCAGCGGACCAAAAATGGTGGTGGATATAAATTGCATGCTGATCAGTTCACCTGTGGTGAGCACATCCCGGAAGATCAGCCAGAGCAGGATGAACAGGATGGATTGTTTCAGTAATGTCAGCGATGAACTCTGCAGGAATGATAAAGTGCGCACCTTGCGGGTCTTCATCATTTCAAGGTCATAAATCTTCTGCGTGTATTCTTTCAGTCGCCGGATCTCGGGATAAGTGAGTCCAAGGCTTTTGACCAACTCGATATTCCTCAATGATTCGGTAATCGCACCGGACATCTGGTAGGTTTCCCGGTTGATCGATCGCTGGATGGTTTTGATCCGTTTGCTCAGGAGTCCGGTCAACCCGCCAAGTACTACCACGCCGATCAGGAATACCGGGATCAGCATCCAGTGTTTGGTGACCGCATACCAGATCAGGAATCCGATACCGATGACTGATGAAAAAAGGATGTTGATGAAAGAGTTGATAAATCGTTCCGTATCGGTCCGTACTTTTTGCAGGGTGGAAAGCGTCTCGCCGCTGCGTTGATTTTCGAATTCAGTAAATGACAGCCGGAGCGTCTGTTTCAGCCCGTCATTGAAAATCTGCATCCCGAACCGTTGCACCGCCAGCCGCATCACATAATCCTGGAACGCCTTTGCAAGCCGCGCGAGCAGCGCAACCCCTACTGCCACGAGCAGCCAGAATACAACCCCGCGCACCAGCTCTTCCTGTGGTCGGGCCGTTTTGTTGCCGGCATAATCATCGATTATTTTACCGAAGATGAGCGGATCAATCAGGGTAAGCAATTGCGCCACACCGGCGAGGAACAGCGAGAGCACGATCAGCGGACGATGGGGACGGAGATAGTTCCAGAGGATTTTCAATAATGCCTTGTTTGAGTTTTAAAGTTAGACGATCTGTCCGGCCTTACCCCACAAAAAAAGACCCAAAAGGGTCTTGATAGTTTCCAGGGTTAATATTTTATGCGCGGCCAGGCCTAATCCCTTGTCCGGCGGCTGCCGCCTCCGCCACCGCTACGGTTTTCGGATGGACGGGAGGGTTGGGAAGGGCGTTCCATACGGGGTTGCGACTGACGTTCCATGCGGGGTTGCGACTGGCGCTCCATACGTGGCTGCGACTGACGCTCCATACGTGGCTGCGATTGACGCTCGGGTTGCGACTGCCTTTCCATGCGTGGCTGCGATTGACGCTCCATTCGCGGCTGTGATTGCCGCTCAGGCTGCGACTGGCGCTCCATGCGCGGTTGTGACTGCCTCTCCGGTTGCGAAGGCCGTTCAATACGCGGCTGTGTTTCATTCCGCTGCTGCGCGGGCCGGTCACTGATAATCCGGTTTGGGCGATCATTGTTCGGGCGGTCACTGATTGTCCTGTTCGGACGGTCATTATTCGGGCGGTCACTGATAGTCCGGTTCGAACGGTCGCTATTCGGGCGGTCACTAATAGTCCGGTTTGGACGGTCACTATTCGGACGATCCCCGATAGTCCTGTTCGGACGGTCACTATTCGGGCGGTCACTGATAGTCCGGTTCGGACGATCACTATTCGGACGATCCCCGATAGTCCTGTCCGGACGGTTATTGTTATCATCCCTCCGGTCGCCGGACCTCACCCCATTTTCATTCCTCGTCCGTGTATCACGGCCATCAGCGATCCGGTTATCATTGCCCCTCACACGGCTTCCATTGTTTGCGTTCGCATTATTGGTGCCGCGGTTGCGGTCATAACGGTCGAAGTTCCTCGGGGCAATGGCATTCCTGTTTCCATTGTTATTGTTTGCATCCACACGTGGGCGATACATATTCAGGGTATTTCCGCGGTATTCCCTTCCACCGGGACGGTTGCTTTCATTAAACCGTACCGAACGGATATTGCCGGCATAACGCTGCGCTTCTGCGCGACGGGGACCGCCATTCACAAACACATTGTTCCGGTTGCCATAGTAATTATTGATGATCGTTGTATTATTGATAATCGTCGTGTTGCGTCCACGGTCAACATAGTAGTTGCGGATCCGCGGTGAATTGATGTAACGGCGTGGGGCAAAACACCAATAGTTGGACGGGGGATTGTAATTCCCGAAACCTACACTGATACTGATACCTGGAGTGATCGGCGCCCATCCATAATAATCACCACCGGTTCTCCAGCTTACCCAGGCCGGTGACCATTCATAACCCGGCATCCACATCCAGCCATAAGAAGGATCCTGGAACCAGCGACCGTAGTGGAACGGAGCCCATCCCCAGTCGTAGTCCGATACCCAGATCCACTCGTAATCATCGGACCATACCCAGTGCCCACCTGTGCTGTACGGCTGGAAATCAGCACCCATATTCGGCGCCCATACATACCCATACTCTGGATAATCGATCCATTGCCCGTAAGGACTCAACTCATCATAGAAGGTCTGGTAAGAAACGCTCACACCAACACGCGGTTGGGCCTGGATCCGTGATCCGGCCGATGTCCCAAGCAATACGGCGAGGGTCAGTGAAAGCATGGTAAATAATCGTTTCATGTGAAGAATTTTTAATTTTTATAAAACCGGTTCCCAGCCTACTGTCCAGAACACGGATCACACTATCTGGAGCAGTTATAGTGCCACAGGGTTGCACCCCCACCCCATAAGAACGATTGTTAGGAAAACATTAGCCAAAACCGCCATTATGTGTTAAAAACCAGCGCCCTGTTAAACCCGGAGCCCCTTTTCCGATCGCGGTCAGCAGAACAGCCTGAATGGCTAACTTCGCCGGGGATGGAACTGACCGATTATTACCAGATACTCGAATTACCGGCCTCGGCCAGCATGGAGGAAATCAAAAAATCCTACCGCAGGATGGCGCTGGCTTACCATCCCGATAAAAATGCCGGCGACCCTTATGCCGCAGCCCAATTTGCCGTGGTGAAAGAAGCCTACGAAACCCTCACCGATCCCATCCGGAGGAACCAATACCTCCAGGACCGATGGCTGGCAAAAGCCTCAGGCAAGCCAAAACCAAAATCAGTACTGAATCCCGAAACCCTGCTCCGCCAGATGATCGCGAAGGAACGCGCAGTGGCCATGATGGACAACCACCGGATGAACAAGGATGGGTTACTGGATGAATTGCTCCGGATTTTTAACGGCGAGGCGATCGGGATGCTGAACGATTTCGGGGACCTCTCCATCAATTCGCAGATCGTGCGACTTGCCATACGAAGCTCCGCAGCACTGGGTTTTGCCGGGCGTAGCCGGCTCTACGAACAACTTTTAAGGATTAATGCGGAACCCTCCGTGGCACAGGAAATCAAACGCTCACTAAACAGCCGGCTCAACAGCGAACGCTGGGACCGCGCAAAAATATGGCTGTTACTTTTTGTTGTAACAGCCATCTGTGCCTTGATATTTATGGTAAGCCGGTAAAAGGGATGTCCATTTCCCCGTATGCATTATCAACTTTCACCCCTCGCCATCGTGTTTTCAATCTTGTGCATCAGGTTGGAAATCGGACCCTCCATTTTGTTGGTCCTGTCATCCATCGAATTGTCATTTAACAGGTCACCGATCTGCATGGCCGCAGGCAGGTACACCAGGATATTATGACGCTGCTGGCTCATATATTCCCGCAAGGAAACAGTGTCACCGGCAGGACCAGCCTGCTCCTTCCGGATGACGCCGATCGCTTCAACCGCTATTTTTTCCATTAACGGCTCAGCATCTGCGCGCGGAACATTGGCATATCGTGCAACTTTCTCCACAACATCCGCTGTTTTCGCGTCAAAAATTATTTCCAGCCAGCTATCCGAAACCTGTGAACCCTGCACCTTCGCGCAGCCCTCATCGGTACGGGTGAGACGGTAGATACCGGTCGCCACCGTCGGAATAGCCGCCTGCGCCAGTTTCGCGCCGGAACTGATTGAATTCTTGTCCTTTGCCTCCTGTATATTCGGATCTACTTTCTGGAGCGCAGGCAAACCAAGATTTGCCTGGATGCTCTCTACCAGATTGTTTGCCATAATTATTTTTCATATATGGGCAAAAAACTATGCCAATCAGCCCTCAGAAGCCGGAAAAGCCCTGCCCCTGCTTTATCTTTGCGGAATGCATTACGTGTCAGTCGAGAACCTTACGAAAAGCTACGGTATCAAGCCCCTTTTTGAAAACATTTCATTCAATATCGAGGAAGGTGATAAAATCGCCCTGGTGGCCCGGAACGGGTCCGGAAAATCGACCCTCCTGAAAATCCTGGCGGGTAAGGAAGTGGCCGATTCAGGAAAAGTCTGGATCAGCAAGGACGTTGACGTTATCCTTTTTGAACAGGAACCCGAGTTCGAGGAAAACAAATCGGTCCTCGATAATATTTTCCATCATAACCACCCGGTCATTAACGCTATCAAACTGTACGAACAGGTAAGTGATGACGGCGACGTTGACAAACTCACCGACGCACTGGTCATGATGGATGAAATGAATGCATGGGATTTTGACAACAAGGTGAAACAGATCCTGGAGAAACTCAAGATCCATCACATGAACCAGCCCGTGGGTACATTGAGCGGTGGTCAGCGCAAACGGATCGCACTCGCAAAAACACTCATCGATATCGGCTTCGAGCAGAAACACGTCCTGCTCATCATGGATGAACCGACCAACCACCTTGATGTGGAAATGGTGGAGTGGCTGGAACATTACCTCGATAAGGAACGCATCACCCTCCTGCTCGTTACGCACGACCGCTACTTCCTCGATACTGTTTGCGAGGAAATCTGGGAAATCTCCCCTGGACCGGCCGGGGAAACGGCTGCACTCTATGTGCACAAAGGCGACTACGCCAATTTCCTGGAGAAAAAAGCGATCCGGATAGAAAACGCAGCCTCCAGCATCGACAAGGCACGCAACACCTACCGGAAGGAACTGGAATGGATGCGCAAACAGCCAAAAGCCCGCACGACCAAATCGAAAAGCCGCCAGGATAATTTTTATGAAGTGGAAAAACGGGCAAAACTGCAGGTAGAGGAACAACAGCTGGAACTGCAGATGAAGATGAACCCGCGGTGAACGAATCGGTGTGGTGGGAAAAAATGGTGCGGGCAAATCGACCTTCATCAATATGATCATGCAGCTGGAAGAACCCGATAGCGGCAAGATCAATATCGGTGATACCATCGTGTTCGGTAACTACTCGCAGACCGGTCTTGTGATGAAAGAAGACAAACGGGTCATTGAATATGTAAAAGATATTGCGGAACATTTCCCGCTGGCCGATGGCTCAACCATGAGCGCTGCGCAGTTCCTGCAGTTATTCCTTTTTGACCCGGACAAACAATACACGTTCATCAGCAAACTCAGTGGTGGTGAAAAACGCAGGCTGCACCTGTTGTCTATCCTCTTCCGCAATCCCAACTTCCTTGTACTGGATGAACCTACCAATGACCTCGACCTGCCAACCCTGAGCATACTCGAAAACTTCCTCGGGGAGTTCCCGGGCTGCCTGCTGATTGTTTCGCATGACCGTTACTTTATGGACCGGCTGGTGGATCACCTCTTCGTATTTGAGGGCGAAGGCAACGTACGCGATTATCCAGGCAACTATAGCCAGTATCGCCAGGCCGTCAAAGACCAGGTACCCATGGATGATACCCGCAGCCTGCTGACAGATAAACCGGCAGCGCCCGTCACGGCAACCACCGCAACCACTGTCAACACCCCGGCAACCGAAAAAAAAAGAATGTCGTTCAAGGAGAAAAGGGAATTTGAACAACTGGAAAAGGAAATCGCCGATCTCAATAAAGAACGGGAACAGGCGACCATAAAACTGAATGCCGGTGGCAGCGATTTCGCCGAACTGCAGGGTCTGTCAAACCGGATCGGGGAAATTTCTGCACTGCTGGATGAGAAAGAACTTCGCTGGCTCGAACTCAGCGATATGGACAATCAGTAGGTATTTACCCGGATTATTTGTTTATGGAATGACCGAGGCAGATCATTTAAACACAGTGGTTTCAAATGGTTTATCAATCAATGTATGAGGCATGTCCAAATTTTTCTGGCCAAAAACTTGCAACCCAGCATATCGCGGACTACTTTAGCCCCAGCTTTCACATCCTCCAATCCTGCGACTTAAAACTCAAGAAAAAATTCCGGTATCCTGCCATTATTAATCTAAATCGGTTTACCGAAAATGAGCAGGAATTTTTCATCAGATCAGGAACTGATCGATAACCTATCGCAGAACGACACCGTTGCATTCGAAGAATTATACCGTCGTTACTGGTACAGCCTCTACTCTTATTCACTCAAGAAACTGGAGTCGTCCGATGATGCACGTCGCATCGTGCGGAAGATCTTTATACAGCTCTGGGAAAACAGGCACCGCACCCCTGTTGACTTTTCCATCTCGCAGCACCTCTATTCACATGTACGCATGGCTGTAGTGGAATGCCTGAACGAAAGGCTCAACAACGCCGCCGACCAGGAACTGATTGCCGAAACCTTACTCAACAGTTTCACCGTGGAAGCGCTGGAAGGTGCACGTCGCCCGGTTGAACTCAGGTCAGACGCAGAAACGGTTTTCATCAGCCAGCGGGCACAGGTTGATGAAGTACACCCGAAGTACAGCCCGTTCAGTGTAAAGTGGCTTTCCGATCTCGTATCGTCGAAATCACATTCCTGAACCAACAATAATCCCCAACCCTACAAACGAACAAAATGAAAACGGAAATTTTACACAAAAAACTGGAACGATATGTCAACGGTGAATCAAGGCCTGCGGAAGTAAGGCAGATCCAGACCTGGCTGTCGGTACCACAACAGGAAAAACAAATGACCGCTGAGGAGAAAGACCAGCTTGGTATGGACATCCTCGCGGAAATAAAGGAAGAAACGGCCTATCCGCTCTTTTATCCACGCGGTGATGAAAAGCCCTGGTGGCAGAAAGCCGTGGCAGCATTCTTCTGATTTTATTCAGGAATATTCAGGCCTCCTTTGCGGGAGGCTTTTTTGTGCGTACAGAACCTGTATTTTTTGCTTCGCCCGGTGAGGCAGGGTTACCGGTAGATATTGATTTTATGCGCTTATCAAAATAAAACGGCTCCACGCCGTTGTGTTTTATTTTCCGAAAATCCCGGTGGAGAGGATTGATGAGGTAATTGTATTCAGCAGGAATAATTGCAGACGGCACCCGCAGGACTGCACTTGATTGCGCAACCACCCAGGCATCCCCGATTCCCTGGGTGTAAGGGTAGTGCCTGTAATCCATCCAATCAGTATCAAGATCGCTCAGTAATATCTCTTCCATTACCAGATTGTCCGGAACCAGGATGCGGACGGTTTTGAAGTAGTGCGAGGAACCTAACGAGTTGCGGTGAACTACGTTTTCCAGACAGGCAAGAGCCCTTGAGCCCGCAGCATAGATAACGTTAATGTCCCGGGAATTCCATCGGGCGGGAATTCCTGAGGCGACGAGTGACTTCGCGTATTTTTCGAGTGTAATCCGGTACGCCTCCATAATTAAGCAAGATCTCCATATTCCAGCCTCGTTAATTCCTCATCGATCAAACTGACCCCGGTCATTGTGTCAAGCAAGTCATCGGGTTTCTGGCCCCCCAGACCATAAGCGGGCCCCGCCATCCAGGCATTAAACTCACGGACACTCCCGAATATCGTCAGCCCTTTTTTATACAAGGCAAAAATGGACAGCACTTTCTCGCTCATCGAAGGATTCAGGTAGGCGTTCCTCCGTTTATAATTATTCAGGGTTTTCAGGGTGACATAAAATACTGATTCAACCCTCGACCCAGGCAATAAAGTCAGCGCAAGCAAATCAAACGCAGCCTGCGGCTCCAGGCCTTCTTTGGAAGAAAGGAACAGGGAAATACTGCTTGCGTATTTTTTTTCATACTTACGTAACACTTTATCGGCGGCCGCTGTCTCCATTTGATTTTTTCTACCCCCAATTTAAGAAAAAAGGACAGGAACTGGAAATTTTTCCCGGTGCACTGGAAATTTTTCCAATGCCTGCTGTTATCCTCAGAGTGAAATGGAATTACATTGCGGAAATAACCTCCAGGCACTGCGCGGTGACCGCAGCAGGACTGATTCCCTGCATACAACCCCGTTCGCCATGCACGGGACAGGGTTTATTCCCAAACACCGATGACGGCCGGCAGGGAAGATCCAGCTGGATTGCATTTGCCATCGGCTGACGCCACCCATAAAATCCGAGATAAGGATGTGTGCCGCCCCAGATTGAAATCACCGGCACGGAATACATCGATGCCAGGTGCATATTCGCGGAGTCCATGCTGACCATCAGGTCGAGCTGGCTGATCAGGTTCAGTTCATCGTGGAAACTTATCCTGCCGGCTACGGAATAAATATTTTCACCCACCCATGTTTCAAGTACAGGCGCTTCCGCGCGACTGCCAAACAGGATCACCTGAATACCTTGCGCTGCGGCCAGGCCTTCGGCTACCTGTTTCATTTTATCAAGGGGATACATCTTGGGTTCATGCCTTGCAAAAGGGGCAATGCCCACCAGTTTTTTGCCGGCAGCGCCCGGAACCAGTCCGGGCAAAGGTCCTGGCTTATTTACGTACGGCGCCTGCAGGTCAACCGGGTAGCCGAGTGCGGCAAATACATCGGCATATCTTTCAAACCCAGTCTTCAATTGCCGCAGTTTTTTATTCTCCGGACGGGTCAGCTCCTTTTTTTCTGCACGTCCTTTATCAATCACCGCTTTTTTTAATCCGGATAAAAAAAGACGGAGCACTTTCGTACGTAACACATTGTGCAGGTCGGCCACCGCGGTAAACCGATGCAACTTTTTCAGCCGGCGACTGAGCCTGGACAAACCTGCAAGACCGGCATAATCTTTCTTCGTGTCCACCCCCACAAATTCCAGCCTTTCGATGCCGTCAAACATCGGTGCCACAAACGGCGCGGACACAAATGTCACGTGAAGTCCCGGATGTTGCTGGAGCAGCAAACGCAGCACCGGTACGGTCATGGCCACATCACCCAATGCAGAAAACCGGAAGACCAGGATATGGGTTTGGGGAGCCAACTTATTTATTTTGGTAAAGTACCGGGTTCAGTGATTCATCATTGTACATCTTCATCTGTTTGTACACCTTCATGAATTTTTTACCGGCACTGATATCATCGAGCAGTTGCTGGATGGCATGGGAAAGATCGGCACGCTGCACCAGCAGTACGTCCAGTTTGGCCTCACAGGCTTTACGATGTTCTTCGGTAGCATCGGCGCGCATCGATTCGATCTGCATATGGTAGATCTTCAGTTCAAGGATAGAAAGCCGGTCGATTGCCCATGCAGGGCTCTCGGTATTATAAGAAGCATCAGGCTTCACTTTTACATCGCGGTATTGTTCAAGGAACCAGCTGTCCACAAACTCTACCATATCCGTCCGGCGCTGGTTGGAGGAATCGATCCTGCGTTTAATTGCCAGTGCCTCTACCGGATCAATATTCGGATTGCGGATAATATCCTCGAGATGCCATTGCACGGTATCAATCCAGCTTTTCAGGTACAGCAGGTGTTCCAGCGAACCGGGTTCATGACCGTTGCGGTCTTCGGAATCCACCGAATCCGTCTCGTGGTAATCATTGATTGCCTGCTGGAAGATGCTGATTGCGTTTTCGATTAACATCCGGCAAAATTAGGGCATATGGAACACTTTCCGGACTGGCAGTACGGCATATTCCCAAAGCTTCGCGGACTTATTCCTCGGTATAATTGAGGTCCTTGTGGAAAGTCTCCTCCGTAAAGTATGCGGCCACCAGCGTGATTGCCATCACTATAACACCCGTGGTGATCCCGCTCTGCACGATAGTCCAGCCCCAGGATTTCTGGAAAAGATCGAGGAACATCATATTGATCAGCGGCAGGGCACCCCGCACCATATTGGGAATGGTGGTGGCGGCGGTTGCGCGGAGGTTGGTACCAAACTGCTCGGCCCCCATAGTTACAAAAATGGCCCAGAAACCGGTACTGAAACCCAGTGCTGCGCAGGCGATATACATGGTCACATCATTGGTGATAAAACCGCTGAAGAAAAAAATCCCCGACAGGATAGTGAATCCATAAAACAGGTAGAGTGCCTTTTTACGGCTCTTAAAATACTGGCTGACCAGTCCCACGAGAATATCGCCGATTGCAATCGCGGCGTAGGCATACATGATGGCGCGACCGGATTCAATTTTATTTTCGCCATAAAATGCATTGGCAAACCGGTTGCTGTAGTTGACGAGGATGCCAATCACAAACCAGGTAGGCAGGCCGATCAGGATGGCGAGCAGGTATTTTTTAAACCGGTAACGATCGGAGAAAAACATGAAAATGTTCCCGCGTTTGACATTCCGGTCTTTTGTGTCTTTAAACATTCCGCTCTCGGCCACACCTACACGCAGCAGGAGCAAACCGATTCCCAGTCCGCCGCCGATCTTGTAACAAAGCCGCCAATCCTGGGTGTAATGGAAAGTAAAATAGGCGAACACCGCTCCAAACAAACCGATGCCGGCAACCAGTGAAGTACCTACTCCCCTTTTTGTTTTGGGCAACAGTTCGCTCACCAGTGTGATCCCTGCACCGAGTTCACCTGCAAGGCCAAGACCCGCCACGAATCGGGCATAGGCATACTGGTCGGTGGTTTGTACAAAACCGGTGATAAAATTGGCAACCGAGTAGAGGATGATGGAACCAAAGAGTACGGAGAGCCGCCCTTTTTTATCACCCAGCATGCCCCAGAAAATCCCGCCGATCAGGAGTCCGACCATCTGCCAGTTGATAATTTTTGCACTCGCGCCCAGCACCTGCGCCGAGTTGCTGAGATCAATCCCGAGATCACGCAGACTCGGTTCACGCACAATGGTAAACAGCAGGAGATCGTAAATATCTACGAAGTAGCCGAGGGCGGCAACCACTACGGCAATATGGAAAATGGAGTCTTTCCTGGCAAGCGTCATCGTTCTGGATTTTGAGGCGGTCCGTAACCCGCTGTAGCAGCCGGTTTCCGGGTTTAATAAAAAAGGGAAACCGGTTAGGGTTTCCCTTGATCAGTTATCAACTTTTAATATCGGTATCAGCGGGTGGCGGCACCACCGGCTTTTTTGCGAAAAATAATTTGTACAGGACTGGCAGCGTCGTGATCACCACGATAATAATGGTGATGAGTTCGATATGGTCCTTCAAGCTGAAGCCGAATTGTTTTTCGACCCAGGTCTGCAGGAAAAATCCACCCAGCATCATCGACGATACCCAGGCGATACTGCCAAGCACATTATAAAATATGAACTGCGGTTTGGGCATCCGTACGATACCCGCAACGATGGGTGCAAAGGTCCGGATAATGGGCAGGAACTTGGCCATGAAGACCGTTGCTTTTCCATATTCATTGTAAAAGTCGCGCGCGCGGATCAGGTGTTTCTTTTTGAAAATCCAGGTATCGCGGCGTTCGAATAACAGTGGTCCCGTTTTGTTACCAAACCAGTACCCAACCATATTCCCGATGATGGATGCAAGGATGACCATCACGATTATGATTACATGCCAAAAACCAAAACCATGCAGCTGGTCCTTCGGCAGTCCGGCTACTTCTGCAACGAGTGCATTCATAAAAATCCCGGCAGCAAAAAGTAATGAGTCCCCGGGGAGGAAGAAACCGACAAAGAGACCGGTTTCGGCAAATACCACGAAAAGCAGGAAATAGAGACCGCCGTTTTCAATGATCCAGGTGATGAAGCGTTCGATGAAACCGCCGCCCTCGAGTAAAAAGATCTGGAGTAAACTTTCCATGAGTTGTTCTGTAAAGAATGATTTAGGTGTTAAATGGCATCAGCCGTTTGTTCATTAAAGGCAAGCGCTTTCTGGTCGTCGAACTCCCCTTCCCAGCGTGCAATCACACAACTCGCAAGCGCGTTGCCGATCACATTTACGGAAGTGCGGGCCATGTCCATCAGCTCATCGATACCATATATGGCCATGATTGGCCAGATCGGTAATTTGAATGTGCTGGCCGTCGCAATCAGGATGACCAGTGATGCCCTCGGTACTGCCGCCACCCCTTTGCTCGTGAGCATGAGGGATACGCCGATGATGATCTGTTCACCTATACTGAGGTCCATACCTGCCGCCTGCGCCACAAAGATAGAGGCGAGCGAAAGATATAGTGTCGTTCCGTCAAGATTAAATGTGTAACCGGTCGGTATCACGAAGGAAACCACCTTACGGGGTACCCCGAATTTCTCCATATTTTCCAGCGTCTTGGGCAGGGCCGAATCTGAACTGGTGGTGGCAAAGGCGATGGAAACCGGCTCGCGGATGGCCTGGAGGAATTTTTTCACCGGGATTTTTGCCACAAAAAGCGCGATCGGCAGCAATACCACCAGGATAAAGGCAAACAGGGCCAGGTAAAGCGTGAGCAGCAGGAGAAACAGGTTCTTGAGCACGTCGATCCCCAGGTGGCCGACCGTCACGGCTATGGCCGCACCCACCCCGAACGGCGCGAAGTACATGATGATATTGGTGAACTTGAACATGGTTTCTGCCAGGCTTTCGGTAAACTCGATCATCGGCCGTTTTTTGGCCTCCGAGAGCAGGGCGACTGCGATTCCGAAGATCACGCTGAATAATACAATCGGCAGCACGTTTCCTTCGTAGATACTTTTTATAATGTTTTCGGGGAAAATATCGATGATATGGTCCTGCCAGGTCTTGCCCGGGGCGTCGGGCAGGCGGGTGAGCAGGTCCGCCGGATGGGAAATGCCGGCACTGTCGAGTACTGCAATCATTTTGGACTGCATCAGCCTTTCGGATGATTTCGGGAGTTCGGAAAGGTGTTCCGGCACCACGATCCCTTCACCGGCTTTGGTGAGATTGATAAAGAGGAGTCCGATAAAGAGAGCCAGTGTGGTCACTATTTCAAAATAAACCAGCGATTTCCATCCCATCCTTCCCACCTGTTTGAGGTTGGAGTGCCCGGCGATACCGACCACTAGGGTAGGAAATGGATAATTGCAACGATGGTAAAGAGGAAAAGGGAAAGCAGTCCGGCCTTGCGTTTATCCATATTAGCTGTGATGGGTAAATCTCAAAACTAAAGGTTTCGCGGCAAAAACGGGCAAAAGAGGGAAATGAGTTTAAACACCTGTTCGGGTAAATCTTTTTTACTGATCTTAGCCGGAATTGCCTATTTTTCGGGCCGTTTTTGAACTGCAAACTAAATTAACAATCACACACTACTTATGAGTTTATTTATCAAGAAGCCCCTGGCCGGACTCATGGCTGAAGCTGCTGAGACTGGTGAACATAACCTGAAACGGACATTGGGCGTCTGGGGCCTGATCGCCCTTGGGATCGGTGCCATTATCGGGGCTGGATTATTCTCTATCACGGGTGGTGCGGCTGCTAACCAGGCCGGACCTGCAATCACCATTTCCTTTATTGTTGCTGCACTGGGTTGTGCGTTCGCGGGTCTGTGTTACGCGGAATTCGCCTCCATGATTCCCGTTGCCGGTAGCGCATACACCTACAGTTATGCTACGATGGGTGAATTTATCGCCTGGATTATCGGATGGGATCTTGTTCTCGAATACGCGGTTGGTGCTGCTACGGTCAGTATCAGCTGGAGCCGTTATCTGGTCAAATTCCTCGAAGGGTTTGATATCCATCTCGGGGCCCAGTGGACGGTGGGACCATGGGATGGTGGCTGGATCAACCTGCCCGCGGTATTTATCGTGGTGCTGATGAGCCTGCTGCTGATCAAGGGTACCCAGGAAAGTGCAATGGTAAATGCCATCATCGTGGGCCTGAAAGTGACTGTGGTAGTGATCTTCATCGTTCTCGGCTGGAAATACATCAACGAATCGAACTATACCCCTTACATCCCTGACAACACCGGTAAATTCGGTGAGTATGGTTTCAGTGGTATTATCCGGGCGGCTGCCATCGTATTCTTTGCCTATATCGGGTTTGACGCGGTGAGTACCGCGGCCCAGGAGGCCAAGAACCCCAAGAAACACATGCCATGGGGGATCCTCGGTTCGCTCGCGATCTGTACGATCCTTTATATACTGTTTGCCCACGTAATGACCGGTGTTACTTCCTATACTTCCTTCAAGGGACAGGATGGTATTGCACCAGTAGCCGTGGCTATCGAACATATGGGTACTCCTGATGCTGCGGGTGTGATCCACCCCGATTATCCCTGGCTGAACCGGGCGATCATTGTAGCGATCCTTGCGGGTTATGCATCGGTGATCCTCGTGATGCTGATGGGCCAGAGCCGTGTATTCTTCAGTATGAGCAAGGACGGACTGCTGCCAAGGGTATTCTCCAGTGTGCATCCAAAATTCAAGACACCGGCCAGGAGCAATATGATGTTCATGCTGTTTGTAAGCCTGTTTGCGGCATTTGTACCCGCACGTGTGGTGGGTGAAATGACGAGTATAGGGACACTGTTTGCGTTTATCCTTGTCTGTATCGGTATCGTGGTCCTGCGTAAAAGTGATCCGGATGCACCGCGTTCGTTCCGCACCCCGCTGGTTCCGCTGATCCCGATCCTGGGTGTGGTGACCTGTTTCTTCATGATGGCCTTCCTGCCGCTGGATACCTGGATCCGACTGATCGTGTGGATGCTGGTTGGGTTTGATATTTACCTCTGGTATGGTATCAAAAACAGCAAGTTGTCAAGCGGGATCCCGACCACTATCGCACAGGGCAACAAGGTGATCGGCTGGTCAGGTAGTATCCTGGCGCTGACACTGGCTGTGGTGGCTTATTTCCACCATATCAATGCGGAAGTTGGGCAGAGTGATGACGGACTGTTCTATTTTTCCCTTGGTTTTGCGCTGCTGCACGTCCTGATCTTCGGGGCGCGACTGGCTAAGAAATAAATTTTTACCAAATACCGATAGCCGTCCAGCTTCCTGCCGGGCGGCTATTTTTTTTGTTTTACATTTGCAAACCCCTGCGGGAGGGCCTGTTGGGCTGGCGGGGGCTCCTGATAAATTTCAAATACAAAGTACATGGGACGGATTTTCGAAGTACGTAAGTCAAGCATGTTTGCCCGCTGGGACAAAATGGCAAAAAACTTTACCCGGATCGGTAAGGAGATTGTGATTGCGGTGAAAGCCGCTGGTGCAGACCCGAACAGCAACGCTGCCCTGCGTCGTTGCTTCCAGAATGCGCGCAGTGTGGGCATGCCG
>SEAD01000004.1 GCA_004173355.1 Chitinophagaceae bacterium
CACGGACACCTGTTGCTGAGGGGGCGCATTCACCACCCCATTCACCCGGATCAAATCGCTCAGCGTGCGGGTCTGTAAGGAGCCAACTTGAATGCGGGCCGTCTGAAACTGAATGACTGAAAGCTCGACGGTGCCCGCTTCCTCGGCTTCCTCCGAGGGTTTGTCGGCTTGTTGTTCGGTGGATTCCGCTTTGGGGCGGTCTTCCGCCGGTTTATCCTGTTGTTTCACCGAAAGACCGGCCGGCTTCCTGCTGCTCTCAGGGTGAACAGGTATCTTCGCAAAAAGTACAGATGAAATTCAGACGTCTTGTCCTGCTGCTGATCTTCCTCGTTGTAGTGGCTGCGTGGTATACCAAACCGACACGGGAAGAGTTTGTGCAGTTTTATACCAGCCAGGCCTCACTGCCCGGTCCCCCTTCCATTGAATTTACCGACCGCTTTGTATACAGTTCAGTAACAGTGAATTTTTATACACCTGCACGCGTGGAACCCGGTGAACCACTGAAAGCGGTATCGGCAAAAAAAGAAGAATACCTTGGGCTTTTTGGAAGATTCTGGAAACTCTGATGGAACAGCTTACTGCCTATATCGCTGATGGTTTGTTTACCGGTGAAAGCTGGTTGCCTGGCCATGCCGTGATTGTGCGTGATGGCCGGATCAGTTCACTGCTGCCGGCTGCAGACCTGCCGGCGGACTTCCCTGCCGTGCGTTTCAGCGATGCGATTATTGCACCGGCGTTTATTGATATACAGATTTATGGTGCGGGGGAAAGATTGTTTTCTGCCTGGCCCGAACCCGCATCACTGGAAAAGCTGGTGACGCATAACCGCGGAGGCGGTACCATACTGTGCCTGCCGACCATTGCGACCAACAGCGGTGATATTTACCGGATGGGGATCGATGCAATCCGCAGTTACTGGGATGCCGGCGGAAAGGGGGTTTATGGATTACACCTCGAAGGTCCATGGATCAATCCGGTTAAGCGCGGTGCACATGTGAGTGGGTTTATCTGCCATCCCGATCCGGTGGAAGTAGCAGCCCTGCTTGAGTATGGCCGCGGTGTGATCCGGATGGTTACACTGGCTCCCGAGTCCTGTAGTGATGAAGTACTGGAAATGATCAGGGCCGAAGGCATTGTTATTTCCGCAGGGCATAGCGATGCCAGTTATGCCCAGGCAATGGATTCATTTGATAAAGGCATTCCCGCTGTCACACACCTGTTCAATGCCATGAGCCCGCTGCAGCACCGTGCCCCGGGGCTTGCGGGTGCGGCGATGGATCACGGACGGGTGATGGCCAGTATCATTCCCGACGGTGTGCATGTGGATTTTGCAGCAGTGCGGATTGCGAAGGCAGTGATGAAGGAACGGCTGTTTGTGATCACCGATGCCGTGACCGCCACGGATACCGGCCCTTATCCGCATAGGGCCGCAGGTAATAAGTTTGAATCCGGCGGTGTGCTCAGTGGCTCGGCGTTGCGGATGAATGCGGCAGTCCGCAACCTGGTAGAACAGGTCCATATCAGTATGGATGAGGCATTACGGATGTGTTCATTGTATCCTGCACGGTTGCTGGGCAAGGATGGGCATGCTGGTAAACTCCGCGAAGGATATGAAGCTTCGCTGGTTGTCCTCAATAAAAACTTTGATGTGCTGGAGCTGGTTGGCTGACCTTATGCTTCGACCCGCCGGATGTCGGCACCCAGTGCGCGCAGTCGGTCATCGATGTACTGGTAACCCCTGTCGATCTGTTCGATATTCTGGATCGTGCTTTTCCCTTCAGCGCTCAGGGCTGCGATCAGCAGTGACACACCGGCACGGATATCGGGACTGCTCATGGTGATACCCCGTAGCTGCTGCCGGCGTTCAAGACCTATAACCACCGCCCGGTGCGGGTCGCAGAGGATAATCTGCGCGCCCATGTCGATCAGTTTGTCAACAAAAAAGAGGCGGCTTTCAAACATTTTCTGGTGGATCAGTACACTTCCTTTTGCCTGGATAGCGGTTACCAGCACGATACTCAGCAGGTCAGGTGTAAAACCCGGCCATGGGTGATCGTAGATGGTGAGTGCGCCGCCATCGAGGTAGCGTTGTACTTCGTACAATTCCTGTGAAGGGATATGGATATCATCACCACGGAACTCCATCTGGATTCCGAGTAGTTTGAATTTATCGGGAATGATGCCGAGGTGTTGGAGTCCTGCGTTTTTTATGGTGATTTCACTTTGCGTCATTGCTGCGAGTCCGATAAAGGAACCGACTTCGATCATATCGGGCAGGATGCGGTGTTCGGTACCGCCCAGTTTTTCCACGCCTTCAATCACCAGCAGGTTGCTGCCGACGCCGGAAATCTTTGCACCCATGCGGTTGAGCATTGCGCAAAGCTGTTGCAGGTATGGTTCACATGCTGCGTTGTAAATCGTGGTGGTGCCCGGCACCAGTACGGCTGCCATTACAAGGTTGGCAGTACCGGTTACCGACGGTTCGTCCAGCAGCATGGATACACCATGCAGCTTGTTGCCTTCGAGATGGAAAAAACCGTTTTCCGGATGATAGTTGAATGTTGCCCCCATTTTCTCGAACCCGATGATATGGGTATCGAGCCTGCGGCGGCCGATTTTGTCGCCACCGGGTTTGGGTATGAATGCTTCGCGGAAACGGCCAAGCATCGGACCGGCAAGCATTACAGA
Source organism: Chitinophagaceae bacterium (assembly GCA_004173355.1). GTDB lineage: Bacteria > Bacteroidota > Bacteroidia > Chitinophagales > Chitinophagaceae > JBEVJC01. The sequence continues at coordinate 2,689 of SEAD01000004.1, forward strand.
ACCTCGTAGCCGTCCGCTCTTTTTCTTGTATTCATCACTGTGGAGGAACGCGATGTTCACATCATCGGCCTGGAAGGTGCAGGTGTCCCTGGTTGGGCGCGATACTTTCACGTTCATGTCCTGCAGCAGTTCAATCAGCAGGTTGACGTCGATGATGTCCGGGATATTGGTGATGGTAACGGGTTGGGCTGTTACCAATACAGCACTGATGATCTGGAGAGCCTCGTTCTTGGCACCCTGCGGCGTGATCTCCCCTTTGAGTCGTTTGCCACCCCTTACTTCAAATGAATGCATGTCAGAAAATTATTTTCCCGGAGGGATTAATAGCGCTTCTTTTTGAAATTACCACCGCCGCCGCCACTGTTGCCGCGGTTGTCGTTCCGGCGCTGGTTATTGTTGCCATTGCCATTACTGTTGCCATTGCCATTACCGTTGCCGCCACCGCCGCTGCGATGCTGGAACTTGCCACGTTGTTTGCCGCCAAAGTTGCGCTGCTCGCGGCTTTCCTGTGGGCGGAATGCTTTCACGCTTGGAGTATTGCTGAATTGAAGCTGCCCCTGTGTGATACCGGTCAGTTCACTCTGGATGGCGTCATCATGGACAGTTTCCTTGTGCCAGTTGTTATAGGCCAGTTTCATGTAGTAGGCGATAGCGTTGGAGAAGCCCAGTCGTTTTTCAGGATCCTGTTCGGCCAGTGCCTTCCGGATAATGAGTTCGAGATTCTTGCCGAGATGCGAATGTTTCGGGTACCGTTTCGGGTAAGGCAATGGCTTGGGACGTTCTGCCAGTTGCTCCCTGGTAGGGATCGGGTAGGGTGATTTTACTTCCAGTTTGAAATCGGAGATCAGGAAAAGGTGATCCCAGAGTTTATGCCGGAAGTCCTCCACGTTTTTCAGGTGAGGATTGAGGAAGCCCATCAGTTCAATCACCGCATGGGAGTTAGCCTGGCGGCGGTCATCATCCTCGATGGTGAGTACATGCTCAATCATCTTCTGTACATGGCGGCCATATTCACGCATAGCCAGTCCATTACGGGTGGTATTATATTCCATGTTCGCTATATCCATAATCGGGAGAGGGTAAAAGAGGTAAAAGTTGTATGCACACTGTCAGTTCGTGGCTGGCCTGGTAGTTCAGGCGTTTGGACGCCATAAATATAGGAAATAATTTTTTAGACATCCAATGCTGCCGGTAATCAGCCATTTAAAGAGGATAAAAGGAAGGGTGATGGTATAATCCACGGTCCGGAACGATGTGATCCACGACCGGGGGAGCGATAAGCCACGATCCCTTACTGGTATAACATAAAACTGCCGGTCCTTTAACGGGACCGGCAGCGTGCCGAAAGATATTCAGGCTGGACAGAGGGAAGGTTTAAAAGAAAGGGGCCCCGAACCAAGGCCCCTTTTACAAGCCACCATCCTCTTCCACCTAAGAGGTCGTTTAATTACTTTATTATGATCTGGCTGACATTGGACTCATCGGTGTCTTTGTCAGTCAGTCGGACCCAGTAGATACCGGCCCCGAGTTTTGCTACCTGCATATAAGAAGAACTACCTACGGACAGCTCTTTACTCACTACTACCTGGCCAATGGAATTAAAAATCCGGAGGCCGTATTGTCCGCTCCGATTATTATCAAATTTGATACCAACAATGCCTGTTGATGGATTAGGATACACAGAAAATTTTGGACCTGCGGAATTTCCCAGTTCCACCTGACGGATATTACTGAAGCGGGTATAGCCATTGGAATATACCTGGCGGATCCGGAAATAATAGACTCCCTGGCCGAGTGTTGCAGTATAATCGGTTGAATAAGTGGCGTCGGCGTCGTCCTGTTTGGCAAAGCTGCGGATCGGGCTGAAGCTCCGTCCATCGCGGCTTACCTCGGCTGTGTAGGTGTAGTTGCCGCTTACATCATCAAAGCCACCCCAGGTAAGCTTTGCTTTATCGGCCAGCATTTTCTGTACTTCGAATGAGTGGACGTTGACCGGCAGTACGATTGCAGGGCAGGTGCAGTAAGTCATCCGGAAGTTGGCGAGGGCGGTCGTGGAAAATGACATGTTACCGATGTCTCCACCGGTGTTTACCACAACAAATGCAGAGATATTGTACTGGTACTGCACGCTGTCGGTCCCGTAAAACTGCGACAGGGTCGCTGAATCGGAGATGCTGCGGCAGATGGTGGTAGTGTTCATGATGGTGTCATTGGTCACGCTGAAAAAGTCAGGACCGGAGTTGGGTACCCCGTTGTTCGGACCAAGGGGTATTGAGCCGTAGGGGTCAATGCTCACATTGCTGTTGATCGGAGTGCTCAAACCCGGACCGGTAATATTATCGGACCGCTGGTAAAAGATGGTAGCGGATGTTCCGGATACCGGGTCATCGTTTTCCATTTTAAAGTTGCGGAGGATACCGGTGATGGTCACACAAAGGTTGGCGCAGGTGACCATACCGTTGGCCGGATTCATCTTGGGCAGGCGGACCTGGAAGCTGGACATGCCACCGGGGGCAGTGACACTATGGTTAAACGCGGTATTGCCCTGTGGGCTGCCGTCCGGGCAGGTCTGGGATTTACTTAGGATGGGTGCACATAACATACCCAGTATGACCAGGCACGTTATGAGACGGGAGTACAATTGTTTCATTGGAAACTGATTTTACACAAGGATTTGGAATGTTCACAACAGGGATAAAGATAGTGCCGGGGTTTCCGGCCCGCAACGGTACTTGTTCGCAGTTTGGGGTTCCGTAAATGCTGTAAAAACGGGGATGATCGACTGCGTTAATCCCCGTTGTGTTTTGTCGTACTATGACTACAGGCATTGTAGTGGAATGTCTATACGGACACCTTCGCAGGCATTGACCGGGAAATTCTAACTTCGCCCCGCATGAAAATCCTTGTGTATCTCGACTGGCCTGCCACGGAAGGGCTGAAGCCGCCCTCGTCCTTTACCACCCTGCTTTTGCCGGCGCTCTGTGAGAGCCTGGCCGGGCATGAGGTGCTGGTCTGGACCTATGGCCTGGAACGCCCGCCGGGACTGGTTTTGCCCGGAAATCCGGAATGGACAGCATTTCCCGGAAAAAACGGCCTTGCCGGCTGGTGGTGGCGCTTTCGCACATTGCCCTCGCGGATCCGGGCAGCGGCACCTGACCATCTCCTCGTGGTCAATGCAGCATCCCCCCTGAAAGGTATAAAGCATTCACTGCTGGTCGAAGGGAACCGTAATTTTACCATATGCCGCGGGTCGGGAAAAGACAGGGGCCCTGCCGCAATTTTCCGGTTTGGCGCGTTTGCACCCCATGCCCCAAAAGACATACAACCGGTTCCTGTAATTGATGTTCACCTCGTACGACCCGCCTCTGCCGGTTTCGGTCCGCTGGAACCTGCGTCCATGGAGGCTACCCGGCTGGTGCATACAGGGGGCAGGAGTTATTTTATTTACATGGGCCCGCTTGATCCCGGCGTCACGGATCTGGTTAAAGCATTCTCCGTTTTTAAGAAACGGCAAAAAAGTGACTGGAAGCTGGTGCTAGCCGGACAGGGGGAAATCAACCGGAAATTTGTGGAGAGCCTTTCTTATTACAAGTACCGGGAAGACCTGGTGCTGTTCCGCGAAACGAATCCGGCCATCATGCCATCGCTGATCGGTGCAGCCTATGCGGTATTGGTACCTGCGGGTGGCGGTACGGAGTGGCTGCCGGAGGTGCTGGCCGCCGGCGTGCCGGCTATAGTGCCCGACCAGCCTGCATTCCGCGGCAGTGCGGATGAAACATTCAGTTTTTATGATACTGTTTCGCAAACTGATATTGCGGAGACTATGATGACCCTGTACAAGGATGAATCGCTCCGTAACCGTCGCAGGCAGGCCGGTCTCGCCCTTGCCACGGCTGCCAGCTGGCAAGATTTAGCCCGGCAGATAACCGCCCACCTGCTGAAATAGTTAACTTTGCTTCCTTTAATCCACATAAGAAATGAAGCAGATCGTAATAGATGTACAGACCGATGATAAGAAAGTGCCCGAAGCCATCTGGTGGAATGCCACTGATAACCCGGCAGATGATGCGCAGAAAGCAAAGGCGATGATGTTGTCCTTCTGGGATGGTGCCGATAAATCCGCTTTGCGGATAGACCTGTGGACCAAGGATATGATGGTGGATGAAATGGCTGACTTTTTTTACCAGACCATGATGACCATGGCGGACACGTATGGCCGTGCCACGCAGCATATGGACCTGGTAAAGGACATGAAAGATGCGGCGAAGGTGTTTTATGAGAAATTCCGTGAAAAACAACTGAAGGAAAACAAGGCCAGCTAAGCTGGATATAACATCCAAAAAGGAAATATATGAGTCTCGAACAAAAGATAATGACCGACCTCAAAACGGCCATGCTCGCAAAAAATGAAGTGGCATTACGCAGCCTCCGTGCCATCAAGGCCGCGATCCTGAACGCCAAAACCGCCGAGGGCGCAAAAGGGGAACTGACAGAGGACGATGAAACCAGACTGCTGCAGAAGCTGGTGAAATCACGGAAAGATTCCCTGGAGATTTTTGTAACGCAGAACCGCGAAGACCTTGCGCAGAAGGAACGGGATGAACTGGATGTGATTGAAAAATTCCTGCCCAAACAGATGGAAGAATCCGAGGTCAGGGAAATTATCAAAGGCATCATATCAAGGGTTGGCGCAAGTTCACCGGCCGATATGGGTAAGGTGATGGGGGCCGCCACGAAGGAGCTTGCCGGCAAAGCCGAAGGCAAGACTATTTCCGGTATCGTCAAGGAAGAACTCGCCAGATAAAAACATTTTAACCGCAGCCGATGATGATAGACGGGATACTTATTGTGCTGCTTATCCTTGCTGTGGTGAAGGGATACCAACGGGGTTTTATCGTCGGTATCTTTTCATTTATTGCTGTCATTGTCGGACTTGCCGCGGCCATGAAACTTTCGGCCGTGACGGCCAGCTGGCTCGGCGAGTCCACATCCGTGTCAAAGCAATGGCTGCCTTTCCTTGCTTTCGCGCTGGTATTCCTGGCCGTGGTTCTGCTGATCCGACTGGGGGCGAACCTGTTACAGAAAACAGCCGAACTGGGTATGCTTGGCTGGATAAACCGGCTGGCTGGCATCGTACTCTATGCGCTCCTTTATGTCACCGTATTCAGTGTAATACTGTTTTATGCCACCGGAATCGGTTTTATTAAACCAGAAACCGCCGGAAATTCCGTTACTTACGGATATATCAGTCCCATCGGCCCCTGGTTTATCAACGCCCTTGGCGTAATCCTTCCCTTTTTCCGCGATATGTTCGCCCAGTTGTCCGGCTTCTTTGACAACGTGGCCGTGAAAGCCGGCAGTGCATAATTCTCTTGGTTAAACCAGCACACTACATTACTTTTGAACAGTCTATAAAAAAGGTAGACTAGGTGTCCGTTTAAAAAAACATACGCTATGCATTGGAATTTCATAGGGCTGGCAGTGCCGCTGTTCCTGTTCTTTATCGGGCTGGAATATTATGTGTCGAAGAAAAGGGGGAAGAATTTTTTCCAGTATGCGGAGTCGGTCGCCAACCTCAACGTGGGAATAGCCGAGCGGCTGATGGATATTTTTGTAACCGGCCTGTTCTTTTTTGTGTTCCAGTGGGTGCACAAAAACTTTGCAATATTTGATATAAAACCTGCCTGGTATACCTGGATCCTGCTGTTCCTGGCTACCGACCTGGTCTGGTACTGGTACCACCGGTTTGCCCATGAGGTCAATGCTTTCTGGGCGGCGCACGTGGTGCATCACCAGAGTGAGGATTTCAACTATACGGTATCGGCCCGCATTACGGTATTCCAGGCGATGATCCGCAGCGGTTTCTGGTCGGTACTGCCTTTGATTGGGTTCCCGCCGGAAATGATCACCGTGCTGCTGCTGGTGCATGGCCTTTATCCCTTCTTTATCCATACACAGGTGCTGGGCAGGTGGGGCTGGTTTGAGAAAGTACTTGTAACCCCTACCCACCACGGGATCCATCACGCCTCTAATCCGGAGTATCTCGACAGGAATTACGGGGATGTGCTGATCATCTGGGATAAGATGTTTGGAACATTCAAACAGGAGGACAAAAATATCAAAATAGTGTACGGCCTTACCAAACAGCTGAACAGCCATAGTTTCCTCTGGCAGCATTTCCATTTTCCCATGGAAATATTCATGAACTTCCGCTATGCACGCGGATTCAGGGCCAGGTGGAAAGTCCTGTTTGGCAAACCCGATGACCTGGATCCACGTTATCGCGCGGTGCTCGAACGCAAACTGCTGAATGTGCACCCGGTGAAAGATACTACCGACGCCATGCGGCAGTATGTAACGGCGCAGACAACATTCTCCCTTTGCCTGTTGTTTGTGATTGTGACCTTTGAGGCATGGTTTCCCACTGCACAGCTGCTGCTCTGGTCGGCCTTCATCCTGGTGAGCCTGGTCAACAGCGGGGCCATCCTTGACCAGCGGAGATGGATTTTTTACCTTGAATACTCGAGGCTGGCACTGGTTATGATTTCGGTTTTACTGGTGTACCCCAATGGCTGGACATCGGTTGGACTGCTCCTCGCAACTGCCTGCCTCTTAGTATATTTCCGGAAGATCAGGAGATATTATTTCAGGATTTTATATCGCGGGTAAAAAAGGGTTAAAACCCACGTTGCACCTGCGTTTGAACACATATGATGTTATCTTTGCAATAATAAGCGGAACGGTCGTTCCTTAGTAGTGGATTATTTGCAGCAAAACGACTATTTTAGCAAAAATTAACAGCCCCGGCCCAAATGAGTTACGAGATTAAAGAGTTTGAGAAATTCAGGTATATCGAGGAAGGCGAGGGCGAACCGCTGATACTGCTCCATGGACTTTTTGGTGCATTGAGCAATTTTTCCAGCCTCATCGATTACTTCCGGCAGTACAACAAGGTTGTGGTGCCCATATTGCCATTGCTCGAAATGGACCTACTCCACACATCTGTTGGGGGACTGGCCAAGTTCGTGAATAAATTTGTCGAAGCAAGAGGCTACGAGAATGCACACCTCCTCGGGAATTCCCTGGGTGGGCACGTGGGTATGGTATACCTGCTCAAGAATAAACCCCCGCAGATCAAATCACTCATCCTGACCGGAAGCTCCGGCCTTTTTGAGAACGGGATGGGAGACTCCTATCCGAAGCGCGGCGACTACGAGTACATCCGCAAAAAAACAGAACTTACATTTTTTGACCCCGCTATGGCATCCAAGGAGCTGGTGGATGACGTATTTGCTATAACGAATAACCGCCTGAAGGTTATCAAGATCATCGCCCTGGCAAAAAGCGCAATCCGCAACAACCTTGGCGAAGAGCTGAAGGAGATCACCCTTCCGACATTACTTATCTGGGGCAATAACGATACAATCACCCCGCCGTTTGTGGCACAGGAGTTCAACAAGCTGATACCAAACAGCGAACTCCAGTTCATCGACAAGTGCGGACATGCCCCGATGATGGAAGTGCCGGATGAGTTCAATGCGATCCTTCATAAATTTTTGAAAAAACTCAACGAGCCTGCAACAGTTGCATGAGCATTGGGGTCTAGTTGAAAAAGGAACACGCACATGTTAACCCGGGAATTACCATCGCAGACCCTTCCATACTTACGCCTTCACGATAAAGTGTACCAGGCTGTCCAGCTGATGGCCGATCACCACGTGACCCATCTTCCGGTAACGGATGAAGGTAAATACATCGGACTGCTTGGTGAGGATGACCTCCTTCAGGCGATGGATGATGATGCCCCGGTATTACTTCTCCAGCCACATTTCGGGAATGTATCGGTAAAGGAAGGGGAGCATTTCCTCAAAGCGGTACAGGTGGCCGCAGAAAACGCGCTCAGCGTGGTTCCTGTGGTGAATGAGGAAGGGGAACTGACCGGTACTGTGGTATACAATGACCTGCTCAAACATGCATCTGCCTTTATGAGCCTGAAAGAACCAGGCGGCCTGATTGTGCTGGAGATGGATGGAAACCAGTACTCCTTCAACGAAATAAGTAAACTGGTGGAAATGAATGAAGCCCAGATTACCCAGCTCAATACCTCCAATGATGCGGAAACCGGCCTGATGCAGGTAACTATCCGGATCAACAAACCGGAAGTGTCTGATATTGTTGCTACCTTCCAGCGCTACGAATACAATGTAAAATACTATTTCGGTGAAGAACTGTTCACCAATGAAATCCGCAGCAACTACGATAACCTGATGAATTACCTTAACGTATAACAGGTTTTTCGCTTGTCCACATGGACAGTCTTTAAAATCCCCTAAATTACCGGTCCGGTTTGTCACTTGTAAATGCAGAGGCTCTGTAAATACTGTCTTTGGCTTTCATTAGCGCTGCTCTGCTGTCAACACCTGACTGCGCAGGACACGATCCCCGTTGAAAAAAAAGACCGGCCCCATGAGAAAAAAGAGAGGCTGAATCCGGAACCGGAAACATACATCCTTACCCCGGAAGACAGGCCCTTTACTGTGCGGGATATCGTCATTGAAGGCAACAGGAAGACAAGACCTGAAATCATTACCCGTGAGATTTCTTTCAAACGCGGCGACAAGCTCCTGCTGCAGGACCTGGTAAAACGTTTTGAGTTTGCCCGCCGCCAGCTGATGAACACCACCCTTTTCCATGAAGTAACGGTAGCCCTGAAAAGTTTTGACGGGTATGAAGTGGATGTACTGGTGGTAGTTCGTGAACGCTGGTATATTTTCCCCTTACCTTACTTCAAACCGGTGGACAGGAACCTCAACCAGTGGCTGTTTGAGCAGGATGCAAGCCTGAAGCGGGTTAACTATGGTGCAAAGGTATTGTGGAACAACTTCAGCGGAAGGAATGACAAGCTGCGGCTCTGGGCCATCCTTGGTTACACAAAACAGTTCCAGTTCAGCTACGACCGCAAGTATATCGACCGGGCAATGAAATGGGGGGCGAATATCAATTTCTCCACGGGCAACAACAAGGAAGTCAATTATAATACGATCGGTGATAAACAGGTGTTCCTCCGCAATGAAGGCAATAACCTTCGCAACTTTACTTCGGCCTCGGCGCAGCTGACCTACCGGAAAGCGATCCGCACCATCCATCGTTTTGGCTTTGCCTATACCTGGGAGCGGCTGGCTGATACGGTGATCAAGGAGAATCCGGAGTATTTCCATAACCGGAGCAACAAGGTCCAGTTTCCCGAATTCACCTATAACCTCAATTACCTCAATCTTGATTACAACCCTTATCCCACACGCGGATATGCACTGGACCTGCTTCTCAGCAAAAAGGGGATCGACCGCGCCATGAATTCCTGGCAGGCATCGGTGCAGGCACTGGGTTACTGGCCAACCAGCAAACGGTCCTTTTTCAGCGTCAACCTTTTTGGCTCTATCAAGGTGCCGTTTTCACAGCCCTATTATAACCGCAGGCTGCTGGGATACGGTGATGTGTTTATGCAGGGTTATGAATACTATGTGGTGGACGGCGTGGCCGGGGGGTATGTCAAGGCTTCCTATACCCGCAAGATGCTCAGCTTCGGCTTCAATATCCCGGGCACTAAAAAAATAGCACCGCAGCGGATCCCGATAAATATCTACGGCCGCGTGTATGGAAATGCGGGGTATATTTATAACCCGGACCAGGGTGACAACTTCCTCGCAAACAAAATGCTTTATTCCACCGGGGTGGGACTGGATATCACCAGTATCTATGATTTTACCCTGAAGATAGAATGGTCATTTAACCAGTTAGGGCAAAACGGGATATTTTTGCACCGCAAAACGATTTTCTGATGCGGGCAGGGATGCGCAGTCCGGTGGTGGGCAAGACTATCTTCGCCGGTTGCCTTCAGTGAGGAATCCGGGTAAACAACAAAACAATGAAAGCAGCGGTCTACAGCAGGGTAATGGATGAAAGCCAGGCGGTCAACGTGCAGCTGTTCTTCGACGAATTATATCGCCAGAAGATCGAGCCTGTAGTCTTCCTTCCCTTCCTGGAACAGGTCCGGAGCTACATCAGCCTCCCCGCAGATATTGCCACTTTTTCGCTGGCAGAACACCTCACCCCGGAGTTTGAATATATATTCAGTCTTGGCGGCGATGGTACCATGCTCGATACCGTGACGCTGGTCAGGGATAAGAAGATTGCCATCATGGGCATCAATTTCGGCCGGCTTGGTTTCCTCGCGGGGATCGGGCAGGAAGAGATCCAAGAAGCGGTGCAGGCGATCGCCAAGAGCACTTATGTGGTGGACAAACGCACCATGATCCATCTCGATGCCGACTTCCCGATGTTTGGCAATATCCCCTATGCACTCAATGAATTTGCCATCCATAAACGTGATACCGCCTCGATGATCAAGGTGCATACCTATCTCAACGGCGAATTCCTGAATACCTATTGGGCGGACGGGGTGATCGTGGCCACACCAACCGGGTCAACCGGTTATTCACTGAGTTGTGGCGGACCGATCGTGTTCCCCGATGCGGGGAGTTTTGTAATTACCCCGGTGGCGCCGCATAACCTGAACGTGCGGCCGATCATTGTACCGGATGACAATGTCATTTCATTTGAGGTGGAGAGCCGGTCGGAGAATATTATCTGTGCACTGGATTCCCGGAGGGAGATCGTAGGCAAGAATGTGTCACTGGCCGTGAAAAAAGAAGACTTCCGGGTGAGCCTGCTGAGGCTCGGGGCAAACAGTTTCCTGCAGACCCTGCAGAACAAACTTACCTGGGGGCTGGACAAGCGAAATTAATTCAGCCGGGCAAGTAAGAAAATCCCTATTTTTCCGTTTAAAGCCTGAACGTTCATTTTATTGTTTATGATGAAGAAGATTTTTGCAGTAGCCCTGCTTACCGCAGGATTTGTGTTTCCCGGTAAAGTGAATGCCCAGAATGAGATCGTGCAGGAAGGGGAATTTGGTGTGGGCGTAGGTGCTGCGCATTATTTCGGCGACCTGAACACCACGGCCTCCCTGAACCGTCCCAAACTTGCGGCAACGGTTTTTTTCCGTAAAAATTTCTCCAATTACATCTCCGGCCGGATCGGCGCCAGTTTCGCCCGTGTCGGCTACTCCGACGTATACAATACGCATAATGAATACATGCAGCGCCGCAACCTGAGCTTCAACAGCAATGTGTGGGAGATCTCGCTGCAGGGTGACTTCAACTTTTTCAAATTTATGCCCGGTGAGCCCCAGTATAATTTTACACCATATGTAACCATCGGGGTGGGTGCTTTCAGTTATGATCCGTTTACCTACCTGGGTGGTGAGAAGGTCTTCCTCCGCCAGCTGGGCACGGAAGGACAGGGTTCGGCCCTGTACCCTGACCGTAAAAAATACGGTGCGATGGCCATCAGCCTCCCGCTGGGCGTGGGTATCAAGTACGCGATAAATGAACGTTTCAATATCGGGTTCGAAATCCTGCACCGGTTTACCAATACCGATTACCTCGATGATGTGAGCAAGACCTACGTGGACCTCGCCGCATTCCCCCTCAATCCCGACAATACCGTGTCCCAGGGCGCACTGCTGAGTGACCGCTCGTATGAGCTCGGCGAACCCATCGGCATCGCCGGCCGCCAGCGTGGCAACAGCCGCCAGAAGGACCAGTTTGTGACGGCGATGATCCATTTCACCTTCAATCTCCAGTCTTACCGCTGTCCCACAGCCAACTAACCCGGACAGCCCGGTATCACCCGGCGGCCTTTTTATTCAGAATTTGCCGGTGATGAACCGAAATCAGATACCTTTGCCCCCCTGTATACCAGCGGTCCAGGAAAAATTATGTCTGCTTTAGTCGAAAAAATAGATAAGTCACACCTCCCGAAGCACATTGCCATTATCATGGATGGTAACGGCCGCTGGGCAAAGGAGCAGGGCGAAGACCGCCTTTTTGGGCACTTCCATGGCGTGGAAAGCGTGCGGGATATCGTGGAAGGCTGCGCCGAACTCGGGGTCGGTTACCTGACCCTTTATGCTTTCTCCACTGAAAACTGGGACCGTCCGAAGGCAGAGGTGATCGGGCTGATGGAGCTTCTGGTCAGCACTATCCGGAAGGAAGTGGAAACATTACACAAGAACAATATCAAACTGCATGTGATCGGTGACCTTGGTATGCTGCCGGATTATGCGCAGCAGGAACTGGATGAAGCCAGGGAGTTCACCAAAGATAATACTGGCCTGCAGCTGGTGATGGCACTCAGTTACAGCGGACGCTGGGAACTGCTGCATGCTGTCCGGAAAATTGCTGAAGAAGTGAAGGCGGGTAACCTGCAGCCGGAAGCGATTGACCAGGATGTATTCCGCAGCCATCTGAGTACACGGGATTTTCCCGATCCTGAATTGATGATCCGTACCAGCGGGGAGTTCCGGATCAGCAACTTCCTGTTGTACCAGCTTGCCTATGCCGAGTTATATTTTACGGATGTGCGCTGGCCCGACTTCCGGAAAGAGAACCTGTATACAGCCATCCTCGATTACCAGTCGCGCGAACGCCGGTTTGGCAAAACAGGCGACCAGATGGCGGATGAAAAAGGAACCGGACCAGTAAATTAAAAAGGTCACGGAAGTGCCGCCAGATAAGGCCCCGGGACCGACGAAGAGCATGCCGTTTTAACAAACACTTTCGATATTTACTGTTAATTTGCCGCCGCAACAGTTTTGGATCTTCATAAAAATACGGGTACCAGACTAATTGTAGCTTATTAAAGACTGACTTGAACAATCAACCATGCAACGACTTTCACTTCGTATCAGTGTTTTTTTGATGATGATGGTTGCCTTCGTATCCCAGGTACAGGCACAGGAAGATACAACCCGGCCAACTTCGCTTGATCCGAAGCTTATAGAGTGGCAGGACGCGCGCGTTCCGCGCGAATATGTGATCGGGGATATCTCCGTAACGGGTCTGCGCCATCTCGACACCACAATCGTACAGTCCCTCTCCGGCCTGCAGGTAGGTGATAAGTTCAACCATCCCGGCAGTGACATCTTTGCTAAAGCAATCAACAATCTCTGGCGCCAGAAGTTCTTTTCCTCTGTAGACATTTATGTAACACGTATCGTTGACAACAAAGTCAGCATCGAGGTTGCAGTACAGGAACGGCCGAGGCTGGGAAATTTCAAATTTATCGGCATTAAAAAAGCCGATGCAGAAGAACTCCAGGGTAAAATCGGCTTTGCCAAACAAACCATTATCACCGAGAACATGCGACGCACTGCACGCGAGGTGATTACCAAGTTTTACCAGGACAAAGGCTACCAGAATATCAAAATCTCGATTGAAGAAAAGCCTGACCCGGCATACCCGAATTCCAATTCACTGACCATCTATATCGACAAGGGCCGCAAGGTGCGGATCGACGAAGTGAATTTTTATGGCAATGAAACAGTGGATGGCCTCCGCCTTAAAAAACAAATGAAGGGCACGAAGGAAATGAGCAAGTTCTCGCTCTACCCTTCAAAATATGTAAGTACTTACGGAACCAATCCCCGCCCGAGTTTCAAGGAGTACCTGAACGACTGGGGACCGATGTCTTTTACCAAGACCAAAAAAGTAATCGATCCGTATTTCCGTTTCAAACTTTTCAGCTCTGCAAAATTCAACCCGACCAAATACGAAGAAGACAAGGATAAAGTCCTCGCGTTTTATAACTCACTCGGTTACCGCGATGCCTCGATCGTTGAAGACACACAGGTGATCGATACTTCCAATGCCCGGCTGTATGTCGATATCAGGGTGAACGAAGGCCGCCGGTATTACTTCGGTAATATTACCTGGAAGGGTAACTCGCGTTATTCCGATTCGGTGCTGAATGTGATCCTCGGTATCAATAAGGGTGATATCTATAACCTCGATATCCTCAACAAACGCCTGGGTAAAGAACTTTCACAGGAAGGTGGTGATATCAGCGGATACTACATGGATGAAGGATACCTGTTCTTCCGGGTGGAACCGGTTGAAACGGCTGTATATAATGATACCATTGATCACGAGATCCGGATCACCGAAGGCCCGCAGGCCAGGATCAAAAATGTAACCATTTCAGGTAACGAACGCACGAAGGACCACGTAATCCGTCGGGAGCTGCGGACCGTGCCTGGTGAGCTTTTCAGCCGGACCGACCTTATCCGTTCACAGCGTGAACTGGGTAACCTGCAGTTCTTCAACCAGGAGACGATCAACCCGGGTGTGGTTCCGAATGCGGAAGATGGTACAGTGGATATCAACTGGAAACTGGAGGAAAAATCATCTGACCAGCTCGAACTGTCTGCCGGCTGGGGTGGTGGTATCGGTCTTACCGGTACACTGGGCGTCACCTTCAACAACTTTTCCATAAAGAATATCTGGAAGAAAACGGCATGGGATCCATTGCCAACGGGTGACGGACAGAAACTCAGTCTCCGTGTGCAGTCCAACGGCCGCGCCTTCCGTTCCTATAACTTCTCTTTCACCGAGCCCTGGCTGGGTGGCAAGAAACGTAACTCACTGACGGTTGGTTACAACAACAGTAAGTACTCCAATGCATTTGACCCGTATACCGGTCGTATCGACCGTGCCCGTTCGGATACCAACTACCTTAAGGTAAACGGATTCAGTGTTGCCCTCGGCAAGCAGCTGAAGTGGCCGGATGACTATTTCAACCTTGTATACTCGGTGAATTTCACCCAGTATATCCGGAGCAACTATGCCATCTTCGAAGGTGTCAGTGGCACAGGCCGCTCGAATAACCTGAGCTTCAAAGTGGCGTTGCAGCGGTCTTCCGTGTTTGACCCGATCTTCCCGCGAAGTGGTTCGAACCTGCTTGCCAGCGTGCAGTTTACCCCGCCCTATTCCTTATTCAACCCGGATATCGTGGATTCAAAGGATCCATATAAAAACCCCGAATACCACAAGTGGCGCTTCAATGCTGAATGGTATGTACCACTGGGCCGCCCGATGGGTGCCGACAAGAACCGCCAGTTCGTGCTGAAGATGGCAGCGAAATATGGTTTCATGGGTAAATACAACCAGGACCTGGACTATTCACCGTTTGAAAGGTTCCAGGTGGGTGATGCGGGCCTGACCAATAACTTCGGGCTGCTCGGTTATGATATCGTGGCACACCGTGGCTACCCTGTTTACCAGAATTCAGATCCTACCATCAACCCTGACCAGCAGAATGCCTCCAGGTTCTTTACCATATTCAACAAATACCAGCTTGAGCTGAGGTATCCGCTCGTGACCAACCCGGGAAGTACGATCTATGGTCTTGCTTTCTTTGAGGCGGCAAACGGCTGGTACAACTTCAAGGACTATAACCCCTTCCGCCTGCGTCGCAGTGCGGGTCTGGGTATGCGCTTCTTCCTGCCTATGTTCGGACTGCTCGGGTTCGACTATGGTGTCGGGTTCGACCGCATGCAACCCGGCCAGGGCCTGAAAGGCGCGTCCCGCTTCACATTCATGCTTGGGTTTGAACCGGAATAATTTTGTATCATGTGGCGAAACAGCAAACCCGCCACTAAAAAAAACGATATATGAAAAAGATAACCCTGATCGTAACCCTTGTACTTGCTGTTGCAATGAATCTCTCCGCGCAGAAGTATGCAATTATCGATACCCGTTACATCCTTGACAAGATGCCCGAATACACGGCTGCACAGAAACAGCTGGACCAGACCGCAGCCGAATGGCAGAAAGATATTGACCTCAAACAGACAGCGCTCGACCGGATGTACAAGGATTATGACGCCGAGCAGGTCATGCTCAGCGAGGACCTGAAGAAAAAACGCCAGGACCAGCTCTTCCTGAAAGAGAAAGAACTGCGGGACATCCAGCGTCAACGTTTTGGTTTTGAGGGAGATCTGTTTAAGAAAAGACAGGAACTGGTGAAACCGATCCAGGATAAGGTGTACAATGCCGTACAGAAGATCGCGACCCAGCGCACCTACGATTTCGTGCTCGATAAAAGTGAAGGAATTACCATTATATTTGCCGACCCCAAACTCGACAAGAGTGAGGATGTATTAAGGGAACTCGGCATCAAATAAGGGTTTGCGGTCACTGTGGATATGTTAAATCAGGGGTGCAAGCAACTAATTAAAGCGAAACCATCTCTTACTCACAAATAAAAAACACCAACCCTGTTAAGGGGGAAAAAGAAAACAAATGCAGATGAAAAAATTGAAAGTATTAGTAGTAGCGGCTTGCCTGGTGCTGGTAGCTAACGAATCACAGGCCCAGACCAAGATCGGCTACATTGATGCGGAGACGGTCCTGTACCTGATGCCGGAAGTGGCAAAAATCGACACACTGGTTAACCAGTACCGTGTTGACACCGTTGGTAAAGAGTTCAACTCACTGATGGCGACTTACCAATACAAAGACAGCATTTTCAGGGACTCCAGCAAGCCAATGCCCCCTGCAGTCCGCGAACAATACCAGCGTGAGCTGGCTGAACTGACCCAGACCCTCCAGAGCTGGCAGCAGATCGCACAGGAAGCTATCCAGAACAAACAACAACAGCTCCTTGCGCCGGTTATGAAAAAAATCCAGGATGCAATCAATGCAGTAGCGAAAGAAAAGGGTTACACCTATGTGGTTTCCCGCGAATCACTGATTGTTGCCCCGGATGCTGACAACCTGCTTTCCGCAGTTGCCACCAAACTTAAGATCACCCTGCCTCCGCAACTCCAGCCCGGTTACAAACCACCAGCTGGCGGCGCAAGGCCATAATAAAAAACTTCTGGTACAAAACCCCGTTGCATCCGCAGCGGGGTTTTTTGTTTTCCGTGCCAGCCCGTTAACTTTGGATCATGCAAAAAGCAAATCCCATCGGGGTGTTTGACTCCGGTTACGGAGGCCTGAGTGTGCTGAAAGAAATCATTGGCAAACTGCCGGAGTACGATTACATCTATCTTGGCGACAATGCGCGGGCACCGTATGGCAACCGCTCCTTCGATACCGTGTATGAATACACCCTGCAATGTGTCAGATGGTTTTTCGACCAGGGCTGCTCACTGGTCATCCTGGCCTGTAATACCGCATCGGCAAAAGCCCTGCGATCGATCCAGCAGCGCGACCTCCCGGGAATGGGTGCCGAAAAACGGGTGCTTGGGGTGATCCGCCCCACCACCGAACTGATTGGGAGCCTGACCGAAACGGGCAGTGTAGGGATCCTGGCCACAAATGGCACCGTTGCTTCCAATTCATACCCCGTGGAGATTGCAAAGTTTTATCCCGGTGTAAAAGTATACCAGGAAGCCTGCCCGATGTGGGTGCCGCTGGTCGAGAACAATGAGTTTGACAATGCAGGGGCCGATTTTTTTATCCGTAAAAATCTCCAGAACATTTTCCATACCGGCAAACAGATCGATGTGCTCCTCATGGCCTGCACACACTACCCGCTGATGAAGGACCGGATCCGGGAACATGTGCCGGTGCAGGTAAAACTGCTTTCCCAGGGAGAGATCGTGGCCGAGAGCCTCGACGATTACCTCATGCGCCATCCCGGGATGGCCGCGCTTTGCAGCCGCAATGGTACCCGCGAGTTTTACACCACCGATTCCCCCCAGGATTTTGATAACCATGCTACCCGCTTTTTCGGCGAAGCCGTGAAATCCCATCATGTACAGATTGGGTGAGGCGAAATCATTATTGTGTTGCAGCGAGTTATGGAGGCACCTGAAAAGAAATCGGGTATTCTGTGCGTTCTTCTGCCGATGAAACCCTACCTTTGCCGTCCTTTCACAAACCAGCGGGTGTGGTGACCTGCCGGCCAATGAAACCAGGTCCGTTCTCCCGGGCCACCTTTCAAACAGTGAAAAAGTAAAAAAATTATGAAACGTACATTCCAGCCCCACGTTCGCCGTCGTAAAACCGTTCACGGATTCCGTAAACGCATGCAAACCGCTAATGGCCGTAAGGTGTTAGCCAGCCGTCGCGCGAAAGGCCGTCATAAACTGACTGTTTCTGACGAACGCAAACTGAAGTAATCCATTACGCCGTTCAACGGCGAACGATACAGATATTCCTGAATAGCTCCTCCTGAAGGGGCTATTTTTGTACCCGGATACCGGCTGCCTTGATGCCGCAAAAAATTACGTGCAGAAAAAATTTACCATAGGGAAAACGGAGCGGCTCAAAAGCCGGAAGAAGATCGATGAGCTCTTCCGTGGCGGACGTCGGTTTAATGCCGGTCCGTTCCGGGTGTCATTTGCCATTGAAGCAGGTGCCGCAGTCATGCAGTTTGGTACCGGCGCGGGCACCCGCAATTTCAAACGCGCGCATGACCGCAACCGGATCAAACGGCTTTGCCGCGAAAACTGGCGCTTGGCCAACCAGCCGCTGAAGGAACTGATGCTGCAGCGTCAACTTTCACTCTTTGTATTTGTACTTTATACGGGTAAGGAACTGCCGGATTATACGTTTACCCGGTCGCATTTTACCCGTATCACCGATAACCTGCTTCGAGCCTGTAATGAAACAATTACTCCGGATACTTAGCCTGCCGTTCCTGGCACTGATAAAAATCTACCAGGTGATGATCTCACCCTGGCTGGGACCAAAGTGCCGGTACACTCCTACCTGCTCGCATTATGCAGCCGAGTCACTGAAGAAATATGGTGTCTTCAAAGGGATCTGGCTTTCGGTCAAACGGATTGCACGCTGTCATCCATGGGGCGGCAGCGGATATGACCCGGTACCATAAAAAAAATCCCCTGCCGTGAGTCACAGCAGGGGAAAATATAATTCCAAGGGAAGCGCCCGGTTATTTTGCTGCGGCTTCGTAAAGCTCGCCCACTTTTGACCAGTTGATTACCGCCCAGATCGCTTTCAGGTAATCAGGACGTTTGTTCTGGTACTTCAGGTAATATGCATGTTCCCATACATCAATACCCAGCACCGGTGTGCCTTTCACTTCAGCAATATCCATCAGTGGGTTATCCTGGTTGGGGGTTGACGTCACTTCCAGTTTACCATCTTTTACAATCAGCCAGGCCCATCCTGACCCAAAACGGGTGGTTCCGGCTGCATTTACTTTTTCTTTCAGGCCATCGAGTGAGCCGAAAGTGCTGTTGATCGCCTCAGCCAGTTTGCCGGAAGGCTCACCGCCATTAGCTGACAGCTGGTTCCAGAAAAATGTATGGTTCCAGTGACCACCGCCATTGTTGCGCACGGCAGGGGAAATTTTTCCTGCAGAAGCCACAAGTTCTTCGATGGTTTTATTTTCATGCTCAGTGCCTGCGATTGCCTTGTTCAGGTTGTCGACATATGCCTGGTGGTGTTTGCCATGGTGGATTTCCATTGTCTGCTTGTCAATATGAGGTTCCAGAGCATCGGGTGCGTAAGGCAACGCCGGTAATGTAAATGCCATAATTAAAATTTTAAAGTTGAGAAATAGATCCCTGAATAGGTAACAAATTTATTGCCTTACTGTTGATATACAGGAATAATTTCATGTTATCACTTAGTGAATACACCTATCACTAGAAATAGTGATGCTTTCCTCTCAGATTCACGCCTGTCGCGGAAAGAACAAAGCTTCTTTTTCCGTATTTTCCATGTCTCCATTTTATACAAAACTGCGAAAACAAAATCAACTCTTATGGGAAGGACAAGGCATTTACTGCACCTGCTGTTCTGGCTATTCGCATTGCCCCTTACCCTGGCGGCACAGACCAGGGAAGTTTCGGGAACGATTACCAACAGCAAAGGCGAACCTGTACCGTCGGCCACGGTCCAGCAGAAAGGAACCGGCAATTCAGTAGCGGCCAGCGCCCAGGGGCGTTACAGCATCACCGTCAGCGGCGCGAATATCGTCCTGCTTATTTCATCCGCCGGTTTTACCAGCACCGAATTCCCGATCGGGGATGCGGCCAGTTATGATTTCCAGCTGACAGAGTCCGGTTCACTATCCGAAGTAGTGGTCACCGGTGCCTTTGGTGTAAAGCAGCGCAAGAAGACGCTTGGGTACAATGTGCAGGAGGTCAATTCAGCCGAACTTGCCAAGGGGAAAGAAAACAGTTTTATCAATGCCCTGCAGGGTAAGGTGAGTGGGGTCAATATCAATTCCACGGGTGGCGCACCCGGGGCAGGTACCGATATCGTGATCCGCGGGATTTCTTCCCTTAACCCCGGCGCCAACAACCAGCCGCTGATCATCGTTGATGGAATGCCGGTTGACAACAGCACTGTTGTGGGAAGCCTTATGCCAAGTGCCGGTTCAAACGGTAACCAGGCTGGTTCACGTGACCAGTTTGCCACTGCCAACCGCGGGCTGGATATCAACCCCGACGATATCGAATCTATCTCCGTGCTGAAAGGTGCGGGTGCCACGGCACTTTATGGATTGCAGGCCGCCAATGGTGTGATCATTATAACTACAAAAAAGGGAGCGGCAGGGAAAATGGTCGTCAGCGCCAGTTCATCCGCATCGATCGACTTCCTGACCAAGTACCCCGAGATCCAGAAGAAATACCGGGAAGGCCAGGGCGGCCGGATCAATATCGCACAGACCGGACTACTAGGTACCCGTTTCCAGACATTCGGACCCGCGATCAGTGCACAGGACCATGTGTATGAAAATTTCCGTGATGCCTTTGATAATGGTGCACGTTACAACAACTCCATTTCGGTGCAGGGAGGCAATGGCAAGAGTACTTATTATACTTCTTTCTCTTCGCTCAACCAGAAAGGGATGATCCCCACTACCAAATTCAACCGGTATACATTCAAACTGGCCGGATCCACACAGGTGACGGACAGGTTCCAGGTGCTGGGCTCGGCTACGCTGACCTCTTCCCGCAACGTGCAGCCATCTGCCGGTGATAAAGGCATCATGACCGCATTGTCGTACCATACCACTACCGTGGATGTGCGTGATTATATCCGTCCTGATGGTACCATCAACAGCTACGCCGGGTCAACGATCGATAACCCATTGTATGTGGCACGATTCAGCCAGCTGCAGAGCAACCTGTTCCGTTTTGTGGGGAATATGGGATTCAGCTGGAATATCCTCAACGGACTTAAGTTTGATTACAAGATAGGGGGCGACTTCTACGGGGATAACCGCACGCGTATTGTGCCCGGTCCGATCTTCCCCGGTGCAGTGGCACTTGACCTGGCAGCCGCAACCGGCGGGTATATCGCAGAGGACCGTGTGAGTTTCCGTGACGTGACTTCCAATGCTTTCCTGACATACAACAACAAGATCAATGAAGACTTCGACTATTCGGTGCTGGTGGGTAACACGATCCAGAATACATATACTGACCTGATCAGTGCAAGGGGTGAAGGGTTTTCGTCACCCAACTTTTTTGACCTGAGTAATACCGCTAACCTGTACAATAACCGGGTGACCACCCGCCGCCGTTACGCGGGTATTTTTGGTACTGCGAAAATCGGGTTCCGCAATGCACTGTACCTCGAGCTTTCCGGCAGGAACGATTACAGTTCAACACTGCCACCCGGCAACAACTCGTTCTTTTATCCGGCAACCAGTCTCAGTTATGTGTTCACTGACCTGCACAAGATCTCCGGTTCGGTGCTGAACTATGGTAAACTGCGTGCATCCTATGCCCAGGTCGGGAAGGATGCCTCCCCTTATAGCGATCGTGTATACTACTACCCCGCATCCGGATTCCCCTTCAATGGTGTAGGTGGTATCCGCAGGGGCGGTACATATGCTGACTTCAGTTTGCTTCCTGAAAAACAAAAATCCATCGAACTGGGTACGGAGCTGCATTTCCTTGCATCACGCATCACACTTGACCTTTCTGTGTACCAGAGCAAAAACGTGGACCAGATCCTGTCCGTTCCCATCTCCTATGCCAGCGGATATTTCAACTACCTGACCAATTCCGGTTCGATCCGCAACCGCGGTGTGGAAGTGGAACTGGGTGGATCGCCGGTAAAGACCGAAGCGCTCACATGGACGGCTACCATCAACTGGTCGATGAACCGCAGCAAGGTGCTGTCGATCAAGGAAGGCATCACCGAAGTGCCATTCTATAATGAAGGCAGGGTGAGCAATAAACTGGTGGTTGGCGGATCCGCAGGTGATATGTATGGCGTGGCTTACCAGCGCAATGATGACGGGCAACTGATTATCAACGACAATACGGCAAGCGCTCAGTATGGCCGCCCGCTGGTTACCCCTTCCGCAGCCAATCTCTGGGTGAAAGTGGGCAATGCCATCCCTGACTGGCTGGGCAGTCTCAACAACTCAGTCACCTACAAAGGCTTCAATCTCTCTTTCCTGCTGGAAGTGAAAAAAGGCGGGGACATGATGGATGTAACCATGCGGAACTCTATCCGCAACGGTGTGCTGAAGATCACGGAAAACCGTTACCAGCAGATCGTGTTCCAGGGTGTGAAAGCAACCGACGGTCGTCCGAATGATATCCCCACCATCCTTGATGAAAATTATTACCGTGATGCCGATGTGTTTAACAATATCGCAGACGTGATTGTACAGGATGCAAGCTGGGTGAGGCTTCGCAACGTCAGCATCGGATATGAGCTCCCCCGTAAATGGTTGTCGGCCCAGAAAGTGGTGAAGAGTGCCAACCTGAGTGTAACGGGCAGCAACTTCATCCTGCAAACGCCTTACAAAGGTTATGATCCGCAATCGACGGCTTATGGTTCGGGGTATAACGTATATGGGTTTACCGGTAGTAATATACCCAACTACAGTTCGGTAATCTTTTCGTTAAACGCAACATTCTAAATTACCAAGCATGAAAAAATATTCAGTCAACCTCGTTTTTATAGCCTTCCTGCTGGCAGCGGCAACGGGTTGTAAAAAATATGTGGAGAACGGGATCAATGTCAATCCCAATGCATCCAGCCAGCCAACACTGAAAACCCTGTTACCGGCAATTGAGGATGCAACAGCCACAAACCATTACAGTGTGGCGTTCACTACTTCGCTGTTTGCCCAGCAGATGGCAGCTTATACCTCGGCTGCGATCAATGACGACCGCCAGCAGAACGTGCGGATGAGTGCATTCTACAACCTTTACCAGAACGGGATGACCAATGCAAAACTGCTGATCGACCTCGCCAATGCACAGGGGTCGAACCATTACGCAGCGATGGGCAAAGTACTGCTGGTATTCAACCTGATGCTTGCCACCGATGTGTACGGTGAAGTGCCTTTCAGCCAGGCTTTCCAGGCGCCCGCAATTATTTATCCTGCATATGACCAGCAGGCGGATCTCTACCCGCTGATGCATACTTTCCTTGACGAAGCCATTGCGCAGGCAACTGCACCACTGACCGGGATTGTGACACCGGCCGGCGATGATCTTATTTTTGCGGGAGTGATGGCATCCTGGGTGGAAACGGCCTGGTTCCTGAAAGCGCGGCTGTATATGCATACCACTAAAAAAGGTGCAGCCACAGCGGCCAACAGTGCACTTACTGCACTGGCCAATGCATTCAAACCGGCTTCAAAGGATTTCCAGCTGGTGTACAATACGCGAAACCTGAATCCATGGAACGCAAATATTGCGAAACGATTCAAAACGGGTAACCTTTTCATGACTCCGTCAAAACGTTTTACTGATGTGATGAACGGCACGGCGTATCCCGGGCTCGTCGATCCGCGCATCAGCCGGATGATGGACAAAAAAGGGAATGCGAATTATGTCGGTATGCCAAACGGAACAGGGGCCGGCAACAACGTTGACCTCACGGAAGAGACTTACTATGGCAAGGATGTGACACCTTTATTCATGGCCACCTATTCCGAACAGAAACTGATGGAGGCCGAAGCCAGGTTCCTTGCCAATGGCGGTACGATAAGTACGGTTGGTTCTACCCAGGAAGCATACGATGCATACCTGGCGGGCATCGTGGCACATATGACCAAACTCGGTGTGGATGGGGCGGCACAGACTGCTTATCTCTCCAATCCGCTGGTGGCGGTGACACCGGCCGGGCTTACCCTCGAGCTGATCATGAAAGAAAAACAGACTGCACTGTACCTGCATCCCGAAGCATGGGTGGATGTACGCAGGTATGATTACAACCCGGCCATCTTCCGGGGTATGGCATTACCGGCAAACCACTGGACGGATATGGGCGGACAATTCATCCGTCGCTCCGGTCTTCCGGCTGATGAACTCAGCCGTAACCCGAATGCCGCCGCAACGGCGAAACCGACGTTTGAAAAAGTATGGTGGGACCAGTAATCCACTTCAAACCAAAAATATTCAACATGAAAAAATTAATGTTCGTCCTTCTATCCGCCGCCATACTGCTGGCCTGCACAAAGGAAAAAGATTTTATTGATGACAACTCCGATCCAACCGGTGTGGGATATCGCCCGGTATCAACCAATACCCTGTATGATGTGGGGCGTACGGGTAACCCTGCGCTGAACAACGGTGTGTATGCGGTTGGGGCCACGGCGAAAACGGAAATCCAGTTTTTCAGTGAAAGCCCGGTCCAGGAAATCAACCTGTATACAACCATCAGCGCGGTGCGCACCTTGGCACAGACTATCCCGTATGCACCGGCGTTCTCCAGTTTCAAGGGCGCCGATACCCTGCTGGTGAGTTATGTGGTGCCTACGTTACCATCCGGCACTTCCGTCAAACTGGACTATGAAATCAAAAACCAGAATACACTGACCCTCACCAAAACCGCTACCATCAAGGTGCAGTAAGGAAAGGCAGGAATTAATAGATGGCCTTCCGGAGCTGATCCGGAAGGCCTTTTTGTGCTGTCTGCAAAGCATGCTGACAACAGCAGCGCCAGGAGAATGGTGCATTCGCAGGTCCTGACACGACGCTTTATCAAAAACCCTCAGCGACGGCTCCGGAAAAACTCCTTCATCAATGAGGCACATTCGGTTTCGAGGATACCGGACACCAGTTCCGAACGGGGATGGAAAGGCGAGTTAGTCCCGGTGGTTTTTTTATAACCGTTTTTTTCATCGGCTGCGCCGAAAACGATCCGGCCGAGTTTGCCCCAGTAAATAGCTCCTGCACACATCAGGCAGGGCTCAATTGTCACATAGAGGGTGGCTTCGGGGAGGTATTTACTGCCCAGGTGGTTAAACGCAGAAGTCAGCGCGATCATTTCCGCATGGGCTGTGGGGTCTTTCAGGCGCTCGGTCATATTCCGCCCGCGCGCAACCACCTGTTTATTGATAACGACTACGGCACCGATCGGGATTTCCTCCTCTTCAAAGGCCAGTTCCGCTTCTTTCAGAGCAAGGCGCATAAAATGTTCATCTGTCATCGGCCTGAAATTAGCGATTTTACCCTGACCGCTTTTCCATGATGGCATGATATTTTGGAAGTTGACAGGGTAAGTACATTAATCATCTAAAAAATACTTTTATGAGTAAATTACTAATAGGATTTTCCGTGGGACTGCTCACCGGGCTGCTCTTTGCCCCGGCAAAAGGTTCAGAAACACGCGATACCATTGCCCGCCGCGGCCGGGATATAAAGGATAAATTCAATGATCTCGTGGATACGTTCAGCGACAAGATCGATGAACTGCAGACCGAGTCGGAAGTATATGCGGATCGCCAGAGGGCGCATATCCGTGCAGAGATTTAACGTTCCCTGCTTTTATTGACATTGTGTTAAGACACCATAAGGGTGTCTTTTTTTATGTATTGCCGGTAAGGGGGACCTGGCAAGGGAGATACGGCGAAGGAGATCCGGCAAGGGAAATCCGTTATGGGAGATCCGGCGAGGGAGATCTGTTAAGGGAGATCCGGTGAGGGAGATCCGTCAAGGGAAATCTGTTATGGGAGATCCGGCGCGGAGGTCCGTCAATAGAGATCCTGCATAAAAAAGCCCCTGGTTAACAGGGGCTTTCAGCCTTGGAAAGGCGATATAGTGACAATGTAAAAAAAGGCTGCTTACAGGATCAGGATCAGCAACAGGATGATGATAATGATCGCACCAACTGAGAGGTATACACCGCCGCGCATTGCTTTGGCTTCCCTGTTCATTTCCTTCAGTTCCTTCTTCATCGATTTCCTTTCTGACCTGGTCAGCGTCGACTTGTCGGTCGCCTTGATCTCTTCAGCGCGGAGGCGGATCACTTCGAGGCGGGCAGCTTTCTGCTCATCGCTCATCGTGTTGGTTGTTTTTGCCTTGCCCTTGAAAATCGGGTCAATGACCGATGCGTGCGAACTGACAACGGTCAGTGTGAGAAGGAGGCTTAAGAATGCTACACTCAGTTTTGCTTTCATGATGTTGTATTTAGATTAACTGAATTTACAAAAACTTATCCATTAGAGAAAACCCGCTGCTGACGTGCATGGATAAGTCAGCACTCCCGGAAAGTGGGGTTTAAATTCCTCATTTCTGTCCGGCCGGGTTAAACGACACGAATGGATTAAATTGGAAGTGCTTAAACTAACGATATGGAAGACCTTCACGCGCAGCTGGCTGCCTGCCGCCAATTTTACCGGTCCGGCGTTACCCGTCCGTATGAATACCGGATTGACCAGCTGAAACGATTGCGCAAGTCATTACTGGATCACGAAGAACAGATTTACGCAGCCCTTCACAGCGACCTCCGGAAAGGCAAAGAAGAGGTATGGGTGACCGAGACCGGGTTTACGCTGACCGGGCTGAACCATACTATCCGTCACCTGAAAAAATGGATGAAACCCGTCCGCAAGACAACCAACCTGCTCAATCTCCCTTCCCGCAGCCATGTGTATCGTGAGCCACTGGGTACTGTACTGATTATTTCACCATGGAATTATCCGCTGCAGTTGCTGCTCACCCCGCTCGCCGGTGCGCTTGCCGCGGGTAATACAGTGGTGCTCAAACCCAGCGAATTTGCACCGGCTACCAGTGCGGTCATGCGATCGGTTATCGGTGCCGCCTTCCGTCCGGAAGAAGTGCTCTTCGTTGAAGGTGATGGCGCAACGGTTATCCCGGCCATGCTCGATCAATTTGTATTCGATCATATTTTTTATACCGGCAGTACCGCGGTCGGCAGGATCATTTACCAGGCGGCGGCAAAAAACCTGGTACCCGTCACGCTCGAGCTGGGTGGTAAGAGTCCCTGCTTGATCGAGGAAGATGCTGATATCAGCGTAGCGGCAAAACGGATCATGATGACCAAGTTTTCCAACGCAGGGCAGATGTGTGTGGCCCCGGATTATGTGCTGGTGCATCATTCGAGGATGGACGCATTTGTGGACGCCTGTAAAAAAGCGCTGCTGCAGTTTTTTGGCAATGATGCTGCCGCGAGTGCTGAATACGGACGGATTATCAACCACCGTCAGTTTGACCGGCTGGCTGCATACCTCCCCGAAGGCAGGGTGCTGGCCGGGGGACACACGGACCGTGCGCAATTGTATATCGCGCCAACCCTGCTGACGGATATCCGGCCGGATGCGAAGCTGATGCAGGAAGAGATTTTTGGTCCCCTGCTGCCGTTGATCCCATTTTCCCGGAGGGAGGAAGCCGAAGCGATCATTGACCTGCATCCCAATCCGCTTGCTTTCTACCTGTTCACGTCTTCTTCCGCAAGTGAAAAATACTGGATCGGGAAACTGCCATTCGGCGGTGGTTGTGTCAACAATGCCGCGCTGCACCTGACCAACCAGCGGTTGCCATTCGGTGGCCGTGGCGCCAGCGGGATCGGACGTTACCATGGTCCGTACTCCTTCCTTACATTTACCCACGAGAAGGCAGTGATGAAAACACCGACCTGGTTTGACCCCGCGATAAAATACCCTCCGTTCGCGGGGAAGCTGAATTTGTTCAGGCGTTTGATCCGCTAAACGTAATTTCGTTTTTTAAAATACAGGCATGGATACCAGGCAGAAAATAATGAAAGCACTTTATCCTGTCGTGATGTTTGTAAGCAGGTTAACCGGTAAAAATTTCAGGACCATGGAAAATGATAATGGCGCAACAGCAGGTAGTTCATTGTATAATTTATCCGTGCAACTCAATGACGGATCGGAACTGAGGCTGGAAAAATTACAGGGTAAAAAAATCCTGCTGGTCAATACCGCCAGCAACTGCGGTTATACCGGTCAGTACGATGAGCTGCAGAAACTGTACAAACAATTTGAAAGCAGCCTTGTGATCATTGCCTTTCCTGCCAACGATTTCAAGGAACAGGAGAAAGGGGATGATGCACAGATCGCGGAATTCTGCCGGGTCAACTACGGGGTTACATTCCCGCTTGCGAAAAAAAGTACAGTGATCCGCTCGCCAAAGCAGAACGCGATATTCCAATGGCTGAGTACTGCCGGACTGAATGGGTGGAACAACCAGGAACCAACCTGGAATTTTTCAAAATACCTCGTGGACGAGAACGGCACTCTGGTGAAATATTTTGACCCGGGGGTATCTCCCTTGTCGAAAGAAGTAGTGCAGGCCATCGCCCAGCCCCTTTAATCAATCACTCCCATTTTTTTCATCAGGAAGGATGCGCTGAGGCGTGAACATACACCGGGTTTGAGTTTGTAGTCAAACAGCAGTTCGTCGTTCACGATCTCCGATTCAAAACACTGGTTGCCGATATAGCCGGGGTATACCCCCTTGAGTTCGGACACGGTGAGGTCATGCGTGGCGATGATACCGGTTGCTTTTGCTTCCACCAGTTTATTGATCAGCCCGATAGTGCCGCTATGTTTATCATTGCTGTTGGTTCCCCGGAGGATTTCATCCAGGATCACAAATGTCTTTTTCCCTTCTTCCAGTTCGGTGATGATTGCCCGCAGGCGTTTCAGTTCCGCGTAAAAAAACGATTCGCTGTCCTGCAATGAATCGGTGATACGCATGCTGACATGTACGCTGTAGGGATAAAAGGCCAGTTCGCCGGCACAGACCCTGCTTCCCGCGCGGGCCAGTACGAGATTGATCCCGACTGTGCGGAGGAATGTGCTTTTACCCGACATGTTTGAACCGGTCAGTATAACAAAACGTTCATCGTGGAAAGAAAGGCTGTTATAAATCCTTTTCCCGGGTGCGATCAGCGGATGACCCATCTCCCGGCATTCGAGCGTTTCGGTAGCGGACAGCGAAGGGATGCAGAAATCGGGATTGTTGAAGGAGAGATTGGCAAAGCTGTTCAGCGCTTCCACTTCACCCAGCAGTTCGAGCCACTGGTATACATTCCCGCCCTCCCGCGCTTTCCATTTTTCCAGGAAAAAAAGAATATGTACATGGAAGAGGAAAAGACCATTGAGCAACATACTCACCACAAGGTTGACGATCGTTTCGAGGTAATTGAACAGTGAAGCAAGCTGGCCGAGTGAGGCCGATGCGGTGCGTCCGTTTGCTGATGAAAGGTCACGTTGCAGGCGCTGCAGCAGGGGTGAATCAAACTTCTCATTTTCCACCTGGCTAAGCTGTCCGCTGTATTGCTGCAGGATATTATTAACCGAAGTGGACACGGAAAGGTGTCGGCTGATTTTACCGCCAAAGGCCGCAGCTGCCGCGAGGTTCAGCACAAAGAGGGTGTAGAAATTATTGAGCGACCGGTCTGTTTCCGTCAGCAGGTAATGGGTTAAAAAACCCAGTGTGGCGACCGGCAGCAGCCAGAGCAGGTAATACAACGTTTTGTTGGTGAAGGATGCGGGTGATTTCAGCCAGGCGTCGAGTTGTTTCATTTCGCGGGTGCGGGTATCGAGCAGCAGGCCATGTCCCTGCAGGTGTTGCCTGAACTGCAGTTTACCTTTCAATTCTTCAATGGCTTCCTGCCGTTCGCTGATAGCACTGGTGCCTGGACTTAACAGGGAGGTGGCGAGGGCCTGTTTCCCGAACGAAGTGCTGCAACGGTTCAGATAAGGAAAAAGACCTGCATCCCCGAAGAGATCGAGGTCATAGGAGTAGTTGTGATGCGGATCTGTATACTCTTTGCCGGCAGCATAGTTTGAATTGCCTGTTTCGAGGAAACGGATTTCATCGAGGTTGATTTTCACCAATGCCTGGTAAAAACCGGTCTGGCGCTGGAGCCGGTCGTACAACCGGATCAGGAACACAAATCCACCAAGCAGCACAAGTGTGGCCAGGATAAGCAGTGTGTGACCCGTCACGAAGGAGCGGTATCCGAGGTAAATAAACAGGACGAATAAAACGAGCCGGAACAAGCTCAGCCATCCAAGCCGTGTTTTGAGTGAAGACGCGCGCAGGCGGTAGTTGCCGGCCAGCGAAGTGTAGGCCTGTATGGCCGCATCCTGTGTGTTCATGTAATCAGCTTAGTCGACCGGGCAATTCTCGTGGTAATTGATCAGTTCGATCGGGGTTTTTTCAAAACTATAGCCTTCGTAACGGACAATGATTTCATCCAGCACCGAATTGATTTCCTCTTCGGTGTTGAGGGTGACCAGGCGTGCCCGGTATTCCTTGATATTCGGGAGCCCTTTCAGGTAATTGGCATAGTGGCGGCGCATTTCGAGGATACCCACGATCGGGCCTTTCCATTCCACGCTTTTGTGCAGGTGTTTGCGCGCCACACCCACCCGCTCTTCTATACCTGGTGAGCCAAGGTGTTCACCGGTTGCCAGGAAATGTTTGATCTCGTCGAAGATCCAGGGATAACCGATTGCTGCACGGCCGATCATGATCCCGTCCACGCCATAGCGGTTCTTGTACTCAAGTGCTTTTTCTGCAGAGTCGATATCGCCATTCCCGAAGATGGGGATTTTGATGCGTGGATTGTTTTTGACCTTGCCGATGAGGGTCCAGTCAGCCGAACCCTTATACATCTGCGTGCGCGTGCGGCCGTGGATAGCCAGTGCCTGGATGCCCACATCCTGGAGACGTTCGGCCACTTCTTCAATATTCCGGGTATTGTCATCCCAGCCGAGGCGGGTCTTGACGGTCACCGGAAGGCTGGTTGATTTTACCACGGCAGAAGTCAGGCGGACCATCAGGTCAATATCTTTCAGCACCCCTGCACCCGCACCTTTCAGGGCAACTTTTTTTACCGGGCAGCCAAAGTTGATATCGAGCAGGTCGGGGTTGGTCACCTCCACGATTTTCGCTGCGAGCGAGAGGCTTTCCTCATCACCCCCGAAGATCTGGATCCCAACGGGGCGTTCGTAATCAAAGATGTCGAGCTTTTTGCGGCTCTTGATCGCATCGCGGATCAGCCCTTCCGATGAAATGAATTCCGTATACATCAGGTCGGCGCCCTTATCCTTACACACCGCCCGGAATGGCGGGTCACTCACATCCTCCATGGGGGCGAGCAGAAGTGGGAATTCCGGGAGTTCAATTTTACCTATCCTGACCATAACGAATTTAGTTTTTACCGGTTTTCTTTTGTTTGCACCGGGAAGCATTCTGCTTATCTTGCAGCCTGCAAATTTACAGTATAATCGCCGGAAATCTATGTACGACAACGACTCTAAGGGTTTTTCATATAAAGCTGGCTTTTTCATGCTGATTGCCTTTGCCGTTGCCGGGTTGATTGCCGCCTCGCTGGTCAGCATGCAGGTCTGGCAACTGATGACCGGTACCCCCTTTACAGAGATGCAGGAAGGCATG
This sequence comes from Chitinophagaceae bacterium, assembly GCA_004173355.1. Lineage (GTDB taxonomy): Bacteria > Bacteroidota > Bacteroidia > Chitinophagales > Chitinophagaceae > JBEVJC01. The sequence goes on from SEAD01000004.1 coordinate 34,220, forward strand.
CTGAATCCCGCCAATGCCGGTGCCATGAAAGTGATCCAGTCGCTCAACGCGGTGCTGGGTTTCCTCGTGCCAACCCTGGCCGTGGCGGCGCTGATCCATAAAAAACCGCTGACCCTGCTGGGTTTCCGGGGAAAAATCAGACCCGAACAGGTTGGGTTGGCCATTGTGATTGTGGCCGCCGCATTATTGTTTTCCTCCTCCCTTTCGGAAATCACCCGGATGATCCCGATCCCTGCCAGCTGGCAGCTGGAGTTTGAGAAAATGGAATCCGACTATACCCGCCAGGTTGCCGCGATTGTGTCGCTGAAGAATATGGGTGACTACCTGCTGGCCATCGTGGTGATGGCGTTCCTGCCGGCGCTATGTGAGGAAGCGATTTTCCGCGGCGGGCTCCAGAATTTCCTGGCCCGCGGCACCAATTCGCCCTGGCTGGCGATTATCCTGGTATCACTGCTGTTCAGTCTCGCCCACGTGTCCTTTTACGGTTTCCTTTCCCGGTTTATGCTGGGGGTGGTACTCGGCGCACTATATCATTATTCCGGACGTCTCTGGTTATCCGTGCTTGCGCACTTTATCAATAATGCCGCGGCGCTGACCGCCCTGTATGTGGCTACCCGCCAGGGTAAGTCGATGGAGGAAGCGATGACAGAAGGTCCTGGCAGTCTCTGGGGACTCCTGGCTATTCCCCTGCTGGTCGCGTTGTTTTACAGCTACCGCAGGCTTTCATCCAGGAGCCTGACGCGTCCCTGGTAACTGGATTCAATAGTAATTTGCCAGCCCGCCAGGGCCTGGCCCAAACAACTGACAATGGCATTTCACTGGGCTACATTCCGGACAAGGGCACTGACAGCGATCGTTTTTGCAGCAGTGATGCTTGCCGGTCTATTCCTCAACCAATGGAGTTTTTTCCTGCTCTTTACCCTGATCCATTTCGGATGCTTCTGGGAGTACCTGAAGCTGATGGGAAAAATTTATGATGTCCGTTACCATGTCTATTCGAAATTCGGTTACATGCTGCTGGGTTATGGCCTGATGCTCTGGTTTTGTGACTTCCGGGTTTTTGCTGTCCTGGGCTACGGCCTGCGGGAAAACTTCTCCCTGCCGGTGTCACTCGCGGGATTCATCATGCTGGTGGCCGGGATTTTTATGTCGGCGAGGGTGACCCTGCGTTCGTTTTCCGGTGCTGCCCTTGGCATCTTTTACATCTCCCTTTCCTGGGGCCTGATGATGGACCTGTACCAGCAAAGCATGAATATCGGTTTTCCCCAACCCGCGGTGGCGGGACTGGAACAGCCGCCAATGCTGTATACGATGGCGCGCAACTTCATCCCCTTCCTCATTATCTGCGGAATCTGGATCAATGATACCATGGCCTATATCGTGGGATCGCTGATTGGCCGCCGGCCACTTTCTTCCATTTCCCCCAAAAAGACCTGGGAGGGAACCATTGGCGGGATCCTGCTGGCGGTGGGCCTGCTTGGCTGGCTCTACCCGCTGATCAGCTTCGGCCGCGTGGAAACCGAACTCGCGATCCTCGTGATGATCATTACGCTGATCACGGCGATCGCCGGTACTTTCGGGGACCTGCTGGAATCCAAACTCAAACGGCTTGCGGGGGTAAAAGACAGCGGTAATATTATGCCCGGACATGGCGGTTTTATGGACCGGTTTGATTCACTGCTTATCGCGGTCCCCTTTGTATGGCTTTTCCTGCATTTCCTTTTGGAGAAAACCCTCAATGCACTGATCTGAAGTATCCTTGCGTATATTTGCGGCTCAAATTCCTGTTATGACTTTACATAAAGAAGGTGCGAAATCGATAGCATGGGCAGTCATCATTTTTGTGGTGATCAGCCTCCTGACCGTCAACCTGCTTGGCCTGAATTACCCGATCATAGCAGGGATCATCATTTTTGCGGCGCTGGTGATGCTGTTGCTGATTATTTCTTTTTTCCGGATCCCATCCCGCACACATACCATCGGCGACAATGTGATCGTGGCACCGGCCGATGGGAAGGTTGTGGTGATCGAGGAAGTGCAGGCGGATGAATATTTCACCGATCGCCGGATCCAGGTATCGATCTTCATGAGCCCGCTCAACGTACACGTACAGCGCAACCCGGTTGCGGGTGAAGTAATATACAGCCAGTACCATAAAGGGAAGTTCCTCGTGGCCTGGCATCCCAAGTCATCTACCGAAAACGAACGTCATACCGTGGTGTACCGTGCCGGCAATGGCAGGGAAATCCTCACCAAACAGATTGCAGGTGCGGTAGCCAAACGCATTATCAACTACCTTAAACCCGGCCAGGTTGTAAAACAGGGTGATGAAATGGGTTTTATAAAATTCGGGTCAAGGGTTGATATCCTGCTTCCGCTGGATGCGAAGATCCATTGCAAGCTGGGTGACAAGCCAAAGAATGGCGTGACGGTTATTGCAAGCTGGTCTTAAAAAATCCCTTCGAGTTCACGCAGGTGTGTGACCGTGTATGTTGCGGGCACGGTGCTGGCAGCGCCGGTATGGTTGACAAATACCTGGTCGATCCCGGCATTGATAGCCCCCTGTATGTCCACTTCCTGGGTGTCCCCGATCATAATGCTGGAATCAAGGCTGGCATTGGTTTTCCGGAAAGCATACTCAAATATTTCACGGCTTGGTTTGAGGCTGTTTGACCCCTCGGATGTAATCACTTCACCAAAGAACCCTGCGAGTCCGGAGTTTTTTAGTTTACTGTGCTGTACTTTTTCAAACCCGTTGGTGATGAGATGCAGTTGGTAGTTTTTTCCTGCGAGATACTGCAGTATTTCTTTTGTATGGGGAAACAGGATGGTACGTGTAGGCAGCAGGTCAATGAATAATCCGCTCATTTCCCGGGTGAGTGCATCATCGGCAATCCTGAAATCCAGCAGTGAAAGGAACATACGTTTGATGCGCAGGTCTTCCTGTTTGATGAATCCCTTGCGGTAGCGCTCCCAGAGGCGTTCGTTATGCGCGAGATAGTTGCGGTAAAATAATTCAAAGTCATCTACCCCGCGCTCCCGCAGGTGAAGGTCTTCATAGAGGGTTTCAAGGGTTACACGCGCGTTGGCCTCAAAATCCCAGAGCGTATGGTCGAGGTCGAAAAAGAGATGACGGTATTTCATCGCTGCATGATCGATTTCGTGATGAAGGGGTATCTGATTAATTTGCAATCTACACTCTAAAACCTGTTTTTTATGATTATAGTTATCACGGGCGCAACGAAGGGAATAGGCAAGGCGATAGCGGAAGCGTTTGCGCAGGACAAACAGGGACATACTTTTTACCTCTGTGCACGCAGCGAGGAAACACTGGCGATGCTTGGCAGGGAACTGCAGGGACGTTTTCCACGTACCAATATTTTTACAAAAGCCTGTGATATGGGTGATGCCGCATCTGTAAAGGCTTTTGCGGCCTGGATCCTCCAGGCGGCTGACAAGATAGATGTGCTGGTAAATAACGCAGGTGTATTTATCCCGGGCAGTGTGGAATCGGAAGAGGAAGGTGCGCTGGAGAAAATGATGTCGGTTAACCTGTATGGCACTTACCATCTCACGCGTGCGTTATTGCCGGTGATGACGGCTACCAGGAACGGGCATATTTTTAATATCTGTTCAATCGCTTCACTGAAAGCATACAGCAATGGCGGCTCCTATTCCATCAGCAAGTTTGCGCTGTATGGTTTCAGCCAGAACCTGCGCGAGGAAATGAAACCGCATGGGGTGAAGGTCACAGCGGTACTGCCGGGTGCGGTGCTTACGGAATCGTGGGCAGGGTTTGACAACAGTTCCAAAAGGATCATGGAAGCGTCCGATATCGCACGGCTGGTTTATGCGGCAAGTTTCCTGTCGCCGCAGGCCTGTGTGGAGGAAATCGTGATCCGTCCGCAACTGGGGGACTTGTAATCCGGACCGCCAATCCTGCTGCCATCTAATTTAACGTGCCGTTTGACGGTGGTTCGATATTTTTAACAGGATGAAAAAACTCATTGCCTTCCCGTTGCTGCTGCTGTCGGCCTTCCTGCTGGCGCAACCTGCCCTGCGTACGATTGTGACGCCGGGTCCGGTGGCTATGGGCGAGCCGTTCCAGGTACAGTATGTACTGCACGATATGCCGGGAGCTACGGATTTTGAGTTGCCATCATTCAAGAGCTTTAAAGTAATCAGTGGCCCGCAGGTGTATAACGGACAGACCTACGATGCGGATGGCAAACTGGTGCAGGTGCAGAATGTGGTGTATACACTCGAAGGGATCCGGCCGGGGAAATACAGCATAGCTGCCGCAGCTGCGAGGTTCGGCGGTAAATGGGTCAGGAGCAGGCAGGCGGTGATTGAAATCACCGAACGTGAATTCCAGAAGGTAAAGGAACGGTCGCTGGAAGATTATTATCTCTATGCCGGCGAGGACCCATACCAGAAAATAAAAAAGAACCTTTTCCTGCGCGTGGAAGTGGACAAGCGCAGCTGTTATGTAGGACAGCCCGTAACAGCCGTATTCAAACTGTATTCATCACTGGAGTCGAGGACGGACATTGTAAAAAATCCGGGTCTGTTCGGGTTTACCGTACAGGACATGGTGGGCCTCCGGCAGGGGCAGCGGAGTACCGAGTTGCTGCATGGTAAAAAGTACGAGGTTTACACGATCCGGAAAGTGCAGATGTATCCGCTGCGTGCCGGGACCTATGAAGTAGACCCGATGGAAGTGCGTAACAGGGTTGAATTTTATAAAGCAATCATACCTGGGAAGACTGAAGCAGAGCAGACGATACGCGAAGGGGTGCTGGATGATGAGGGGTTCAGTTCCCTTGCCAACACGGTAGTATACGAAACCAGCAGCAGCACCGAGCCGGTAAAGATTACCGTTAAGGCTATACCGGAAGCTGCACGGCCTGATAGTTTCAACGGAGCCACCGGGAAGTTCAGCGTGCAGGCATCAGTGGTGAAAAATGAAGTCCGCAGTAATGAGGAAGGCATACTCGAACTGAGGATCAGTGGTGCGGGAAACTTCACGCAGCTGACCGCACCTGATCTTGTATGGCCTGCGGGTGTCACGGCTTTTGATCCGGAAGTAAAGGATATTCTTGACCCGCAGACTGCACCCCTCCAGGGGCAACGTATCTTCCGGTACCATTTTATCTGTTCAAAGGCCGGGCGTTATGAATTGCCCGCTCTGAGTTTTTCATTTTTCAACCCTGATAGTAACCGGTACCATACAGTGGTCACAGGTGTGGTGCCGGTTACGGTGATTGATTCGGTGAAAAAACGTGCGGGGTTACAGGTGCTGAAAGCCGCTGCGGGTAAGGGTCCGGGGCTGTGGCTGGTAATCGCCGGGGGACTGGCAGTAATCGCTGCTGTTATAATTCTATTCCTTCGTAAACGCCGTGCGGGGCAGCCTGTACAGGTTGAAATGCCGGCAAGTCCGGGTATACCACCGGTCAGCGAGTTGCTTGCCGATGCACGTATGCAGGCAGACCTTGAGCCCAGGAAGTTTTATGCAGTGTTGCGGTCAGCGGTATGGAAATTTTTCTCACTGCACTTTGCGTTGACAGGAAGCCAGCTTGGGCGGAACAATCTCGTGAATGTGCTCGGGGCAGCAGGTGTAAGTACAGGTATCCAGCAGGAAATAGCGGCCATACTCGACCATTGCGAAACCGGGATGTTTACAGATATATCCTCGCAGGATGACCAGCTGGAGCTGCTCGCGCATACCACGGATGTACTGGAGGAAATCGAGAAGCAGGTAAGGCGCTGAATAATTATTCCGAATACTTGTAACCCACTCCCCGTACTGAATGGAAGTATTTTGGATTACGGCTGTCGTGTTCGAAATACTTACGGAAGTTGAGGATGAAGTTATCGATGGTACGCGTGGTCGGATACACGTTGTATCCCCATACTGCCTGCAGGATTTTTTCCCTTGGCACCACCTCATTTTTATTTTCAATCAGGAGTTTGAGCAACATGGTTTCCTTCTTGCTCAGCTGGATTTTACCACTCGACTGCGTGGTGGCTTCCTGTGCCTTGAAATCGATGATATTGTTCCCGAAGGTATAACTGTTGCCCACTGTTGACCGGTCCTGCATCTTCTTGTTCTTGTCGATCAGCTTGTGTACACGTAACAGTAATTCTTCAAGATTGAATGGTTTGGTGAGGTAATCATCCGCGCCTTTCTTTAATCCGAGTACCCGGTCGGCACTGCTGTTCTTTGCGCTGAGGATGAGGATCGGCATTTCGTTGTTGCTGATACGGATTGTTTCCGCCACGCTTATGCCATCCATTTCCGGAAGCATTACGTCAAGGATCAGCAGGTCGAAATACTCATTGGCAACCGCTTTCAGCGCTGCCGCACCATCGTATGCAGAAGTAACATCGTATCCTTCCAGCTCGAGGTTGAGTTTGAGAGCCTCGTGCAGGTTCTCTTCGTCTTCAACCAGGAGGATAGAAATTTTCTTTTTATCGTTCATGTGTCAGAGGTAAAAAATCACCGCAAAATTACTGCCGGATGGAGTATTGTTTGTCACCAGAATGTCCGCATTGTGATCGTCGGCAATCTTGCGGCAAAGGTACAGCCCAAGCCCCGTTCCCTGCGTTTTACGTGTGCTTTCATTACCCACGCGGTAAAACTTGCCAAAGATCTTTTCCTTTTCATCTTCGGGAATACCTGCTCCGTTGTCGCGGATCTCCAGGCGGAGCTGGGAATTGCCGCGGGTGAGACTTGCAGCGATCACGGTTTCTTTCGGTGAATACTTGATTGCATTCTCCAGCAGGTTGTTGATCAGCATCTGGATCAGCAGGGGGTCGGCTTTGAGGTCGGCGTCCGATTCGATCTCATCAGTAAACTGCCGGTCGGGAAAACGTTTCCGGAAGTCAATGATCCGGTCGCGCAGGAGGTCCGAAAGATCGATCTCTTCCCGGCTGAAGGAATATCCCCCACCTTCCAGCTGGGAGGCGACCAGTATATTATTGGTGAGGAAAGTCAGCCGGGCCGTTTCTTCCAGGGTGGCGCGGATCAGCTTTTTCTGTTTCTCCGGGTCCAGTGCATGTTTCTGCAGTGTCTCAAGATTGAGCCTGGCCACGGCGATGGGCGTTTTCAGCTCATGGGTAACGGCCATCATAAAGTTCTGCTGCTGCTGCTGTACCCGGAACTGACGGCGGACCGAGCGGTATACAAAGGTGGCGCCGATCAGGATCAGCAGCAGGAACACGCTGCCTTCCCCTGCATATTTGAGCCGGTTGCGCTGGTGGTCCTTCCGGATCCGGATCTCTGCTTCATCATATGCCGTGGGTTGTGTGTAGGAGTTGATAGAGGACTGCAGCTGGATTTCCTTGAAGTCCCGCATGCTGTCATTCTGCCGTTCCAGCGATATAAACCACCACACGAGGGCTACGACAATATAAGTAAGGAGGAGCCAGTAGATCCAGGTTGCCCGTCGGAGTTTCCTTTTATTGCCATCGGCCATCGGTGTCAGGGTTTGAGTTTCTCCACCCGGATGCCTGCATCCAGCACATTCTTCAGCGGGTTTTCGCGCATGATCTGTTCAAGGGTGAAATGATAGGTGCCGGATTTGAAGTTCTGTTCGGCAAGCAGTGTACGGTGTTCATATACATCATCCATGCCCTTGCCAAGCCAGCCTTTCTCATTGTTGCCCAGTTCGAGATCGCGCTGTACTTTCTGTGCGGTGTCCTGTCCCGGGCCTTTGATATAGAGATTGACGTAGATATTGTTGAAGTTATAACGGTCATTGTGCCGCAGTACGAGGAATACACGGTAGGTAGCCAGGCTGTCGCCGATCTGGAAATCAAAATCGGGTTTGAAGTTGCTCGCCCAGGCATGGCCCGGTATGCTCACCGACTTTTCGTAAAGGTCGACGGTGGTGCAGGAAAAAGCAATAGGCAGGGCCAGCAGCAGGAGGAGTCGGAACGGTGACCGTTTTTTCACTGGAAACGTTTTTACAAAAATAAAAGAACTACCCGATCAAAGTACATTCAGTACCTGCTCCTTGGCTTTTTCCAGTTCGTCCTTCATCATCACTACCGCTTTCTGGATAGTGGAGTCATATGCTTTTGATCCGGTGGTGTTGATCTCTCGGCCAACTTCCTGCAGGATAAATGAAAGCTTTTTCCCCTTTGCCTCATCCGCATCATTGAGCAGGCTGCGGAAATAATCACAGTGGTTTTTCAGGCGCACCTGTTCTTCCGTGATGTCGATCTTTTCAATATAATAAACCAGTTCCTGCTCCAGCCGGTTGCCATCGTAATTTTCCTTTCCGACATTTTCCTCCAGCAGGCGGGTAATACCTTCCCGGATTTTCTGTTTACGTAATGGTTCAAGACGGATCACTTCCAGCTGCTGCTCTTCGATATTGGCAATCCGGGTTTCGAGTTCCTGTTCCAGCACACTGCCTTCATTCAGGCGGTGCTTGTTGAGGTTGTCGATCGCCTTCAGTAATACCTGCTGCAGTTGCTGCCATTCCTGGTCGGTCAGGGTTTCGCTGCTGGGGGTGATCACCTCCGGCAGCTTGACCAGCGTACTCAGGATATGCGAGGTATCGAGACCGAGCTCTGCCGATAATTCCGCAAGGGGTTTGAAGTAAGTGCGGGCGAGGTCCGTATTGATGGTCACCGGTTTTGCACTGCCTGTTTCCTTCAGGCTGATCATGCAATCCACGCTGCCCCGGATCAGTTTCTCTGAAAGGGTGCGGCGGATGTCAAACTCAAAGGGCTTGAGGATCGCCGGCATTTTCAACTGGAGCTCAAACTGTTTCCCGTTCAGTGATTTGATATCGATCAGGAAAGTTTTATCACCCACGTTCTGTTCCGATCTTCCAAAGCCTGTCATTGATTTCAACATGTAGAAAAGAATTTTATTGCTATAAAGGTATCTGAATTATTGCGAAAGCACTGAACGCAGTCCGGGCTTGGTTACAAAGGCGGGAAACGCCATGATGGGTTGTGTCTTTGCCGGCTTCCTGAAACTAAAAATCCCTCCGAGGAATCGAAGGGATCATTATAATGGATGGGTTAGTAAGTACAGGGAAATAAATTTCCCTACACAATATTAAATATAATTTCTGCTAACCAAAAAAAATTTATAAAGAATTTTATTCACATTTTATTCCGGCTGTGGATAAGGCGAAGGTGAATGGTTGTTTGAAAGGAGACTGCCCAATGTGTTTGTGCGGATAAACGTAAGCGTTGCAGATGTATGCCGGACGCTTGCGAGCGATGTTGACCGTTGGGTGAAAGACTATACCGGAAGTATAAAACAAACATGAAAGCGTTGCCCTGAAACTGTTGCCTGGCAAGTGTTACAAAGGTTTACTTATATAATGTAAATACGCTGCACAATAAAGCGGACGAGCATAGAGCCTGCTCAATTTTATTCTTTCACAAACGAGGTCAGTGATGGCCTGATTGCAAGTACCTTTGTCAAAATCCCTGCTATGCGTTTTAATGAACCAGTTCCCCTGAGTGAGATAGCCCGCCTGATCGGCGCCCGCCTTATCGGCAATACCGGAGCTTCGGCTACGGGGATAAACGAGATCCACAAGGTGGAGCCTGGCGACCTGGTGTTTGTTGATCACCCAAAATACTACGACAAGTGTATCCACTCCGACGCGAGTTTTATCATCATCAATAAAGAGACAGCGTACCCGGAAGGCAAGGCCCTGCTGGTGACGGAAGATCCGTTTGAAGCCTACCAGGCTATCGTACGCACTTACCGTCCGTTTGTCCCGGCGGTTAAGGCCTTCGGCGACGGGTCCACCCTGGGGGAAGGCAGTGTGGTGATGCCGAATGCGTTTATCGGTAACCAGGTGAGCATCGGGAAGAACTGTGTGATTTATCCGAACGTTACCATCCTTGACCACTGTGTGATCGGGGATGATGTGGTGATCCAGTCGGGTACCGTGATCGGCAGTGATGCATTTTACTATAATAAAAAAACCAACCGCGACATCCATTATAAACGTATGCTCAGCGGCGGACGTGTGGTGATCGGACAGGGAGTGGAGATCGGGGCCAACTGCACGATCGACCGTGGGGTGAGTGGTGATACTGTGATCGGTGCGGGCACCAAGATGGATAACCTTGTACATATCGGGCATGATACGGTGGTCGGGCGCAACTGCCTGTTTGCTGCGCAGGTGGGTATAGCTGGTGCTACAACCATCGAGGACGAGGTCATTCTCTGGGGACAGGTTGGCGTAAGCAAAACGCTGACCATTGGTAAGGGTGCCGTGATTTATGCGCAGAGCGGTGTACCTGCAACGCTCGAAGGCGGCAAGACCTATTTTGGCTCACCCGTTGAGGAGGCGAAAGTAAAAATGAAAGAGTTCGTGTGGATCCGCCGGATACCCGAACTCTGGGAAAAGATGATGGGAAAATAAAAGGACTTACGGTTCGTAATCGTATGGCAGCTGGTCGGCCAGGTTTTTCCAGCTCCAGTATCCCTGGTTCACCCAGTCGCGCTGGTCGTAGAAATAACCATTCTGCATGATGGCGATTGCTTCCCGCATATCCACATAGGAAATCTGGACCAGCACATTTTTGGGAAGTTTGAATTGTTTGAGGTATTCCGGTGCGGGAATCCGGTTGTACTGGATGCTCGCTTTCCGGGGAAACCACAACTCCACCTGGTTGGTACTGTCAAGTCCCCCGTAGTAAGCGCTGTCATAAACATTCGCCACCGGGATAAATTTTTTATTATCCTGTTCGTCGAGCAGGCTCACCACCCATCCATCTTCAGTGAGTGTACTGTCGTAGAGACTCCGCATAAACTGCAGTTTGGAACCCTGGTAGGCATTGGACCGGTTGGCGGCCCATACTTTCTTCAGGCTGTCGCTCCCCTCCAGTTGTGTATAGAGGCAATAGCCGCGGTAGGAATTGATATCGTTGTTGTAGTTGTAAATAAACGAATCCAGTTCGTAACGCATCACGTACCCGAGTGCCTGGTTTTCGATCTGTAATGGTTCGGTGGCAAGTACGCGCAGTTTATTACTTTTCTTCAGCAGGTAAAACTTCAGCGCATCCGGGTTGAGCAGTTTGCTTTGTGTGGCATTCGGCGTTGTGCCGATAAAATGGTCGACAAAGAAGCCACCATATTTCACCCAGCCGTCTTTGACTTCACTGCTGGTTTTTATTACTACTTCGCCCAGGCTTTTTTCTTCCTTGGACATTTCAATATCTGCCAGGCGTCCTTCCGATGCGTTGATCCGCAGCAATCTTGCCTGGTAACCGGTGAAAGTGACCACGAGGTCATACCCTCCGGGTTTGAGCTCCAGCGAAAATTCACCTTGTTTATTGGAAGCTGAACCAAGTGTGGTATTCTGGCAATAGACGGAAGCACCGCCAAGTGGTTCACGTGTTGCGGAATCGATAATCCGACCCGAGATGATCTGGGCGGAGAGACCGGCGCTGCAGCTGAGCAGCAGCAGGCAAAACAGGAAACGTGTCACAGCCATATTGAATTTTGGGGTAAGGTACAATTTACATGCCGTTGGTTCAAGTGCCATCCGGGGTAATGCTAACCCGTTTAAACACCGGCTGTTGGATCCGGCAGTTGTTTATTTTCCGGAATTCGCCGCTTCAAGGTAACGGCTGCCGGCTTTACGGATGGTTTCGTCAAGGGAAGTGAAACTGAATCCCGGAAGTGCTGCCAGCAGTTTGCTGCTGTTGAACATGGTTTTGCTGAAGGCAACCCTTGCGCTTTCACGCGTCAGTACCGGACGGCTTCCTGTCAGCATTGATTTTATTTTTTCCAGTCGCCATGCAACGCCCGCGAGGAACCGCGTGGTTTCCCTGGAAGGGCGTTTTTTGTGGAGATGGTCCGCCATGGTCTCAAACAGCCGCTGGAATGTCCAGTTGTCGCCATTGATAATAAAGCGTTCTTCCGTGATAGCGGACTCCATCAGGAGTACAGTGGCACGGGCCACATCCTCCACGTCTACAAAACCATTCAGGCCTGGACTGTACCAGGGGAATTCATTGTATACATTCCGGAAAAGGGCAGAGCTTCCCGATTGCCAGTCGCCGAAACCAAGGATAGTGGAAGGGTTGAGGATCACGGCATCCAGGCCTTCGCCCATTGCGCGCCAGACTTCCATCTCTGCCTTGTGTTTGCTGATGGCATATTGAGTGCTGGTGGATGATTCCTGCCACTTGCGGCTTTCATCCACCGAACCGCCCGCGGCATCACGACCTACGGCAGCTACCGAACTGATGTATACGAAACGGCTGGTCCCTGCTTCCAGTGCCATGTTCACCACATTTGCGGTGCCATCCACATTGACCTGCATCATTTTTTGTTTATCGGAGGCGGAGAAAGACACAATGGCGGCAGCATGGATGACGGTATGTATGCCATGCATCGCATCTTCCAGTGACATCACATCGAGGATATCCCCCTCTACCCATTCCACCTTTGCGAGGATGGCGGGATCGATATGTGCAGGCAGTTTGTTGCCCCGCCGGATGGCGCGTACCGGGTAGTTTTTACTGACCAGTTCGGCGATGATGTAGGACCCAAGGAAACCGGTGCCCCCGGTGATCAGGATTTTGTTTGACAAGGAATTTTTTTTGCTGGGTGCAAAGATACTTGCTTATGGTTTTCCCGGAGGGGCATCATAATTATAAAAACCCTGTCCGGATTTGCGGCCGAGCTGGCCGGTTTCGACTTTCTGCTGCTGCAGCGGCGAGGGTTTCAGTCGCTCCGGGCGGCCCAGTTGTTCGTACACGGAAGCACTCACTGCGTAATTGATATCGTGGCCGATCAGGTCCATCAGCCGGAAGGGTCCCATCCTGAATCCGCTGGCTTCCATGATGCGGTCAATCTGTGCCGGGTCTGCGCCTTCTTCTACCATTCGGAGTGCCTCGATATAATATGGCCGTGCAACGCGGTTGACGATAAAGCCTGGTGAGTCCTGGCAGAACACCGGTGTTTTCCCGATAGCCCGGGCGAGTGCTGCGGTGGCATCAACGGTTGCCTGGTTGGTTTGTTTACCAACCACGATTTCCACCAGTGGCATCCGGTCTGCCGGGTTAAAAAAATGCAGGCCGATTACGCGGCCCGGATGGTTTACCGCTGCCGCGATTTCAGTGATGGGCAGGGAGGAGGTATTGCTTGCGAAAATGCATTCGCTGTGGTTGAGTTCGGCCAGCTGGTTAAACAGGTTGGCCTTGGCTGCTGTATTTTCAACAATGGCTTCGATAAAAATATCAGCGAGACAGGTCTGCAGGTCACTGGTGTAATGAAGGTGTTCCAGGGTACTGCGCGATTGTTCCGCGGTCATTTTTTTGCGCGCCACTGCTTCCTGCAGTTGTTTTTTGATTTCGCTGTCGGCCTTGTCCAGCGCGGCCGGACTGAGGTCAAAGAGCAGTGTGAAGTACCCCGCCCTTGCAGCAGACAAAGCGATACCCCGACCCATGGTGCCTGCCCCGCAGACACAGATACTGTTGATGTCCATACCCGTGATTGAACAGCGAAGTTAGTGTTCACTCCGTACCGGTGGGTAGGGCAGCATTTATGTTTTTGATTAACTTGGCCGAAACAAACTGTATGAGCGATCCGCAGCCTCCCGTATTTTCAACCAAAATCCCCTCGACTGTTGTACTGGCGATCGGATTACTGCTGTTCCTGATGCCTTTCCTTGAAATCCGCTGCAATGGGATGGCATTCGCCAAATTCAGCGGTGTGCAGCTTGCAACAGGATTTAAAATTGAAGCGCCGGGGACCAATGAAACATTAACCGGAAGGTTGCAGGAAGTTTCCGGGGACAAGGGAAAAAGCCACGGGGCAAATCCTTACGCTATAGCAGCGATCCTGCTTACTGCGGCAGCACTCGCACTTGCCTTTACCAGGAGCAGGGGTACGGTGACAGCGGGCATGGTGACGGCTATACTTGCCGCCGCCGCACTGATTGCCCTGATGGTTGATATCCGGTCACAGGCGGGAATGGAGGCCGGTAGCCAGGATGGGGTGCTGATCTCCGTTGACCTCACACACTGGTTTTACCTTTCGGTGATTGCCGCGATTGTGGGAGCAGTGTTCTGCTGGCGGCGATTGCGATACCTTACTAAAACGAATAACGGGTTGCGGGGTGAAGTGAACGTTTAATTTCAGGCTCGTTTCTTTATATCTCCATTGCCTGGTTGAGGAAATCAACCAGTGGTTTCAGTGCTTCAAAAGCATTCACCGTTGTTTTGAGTAATGATTTATCGGTGAGCTGTGCGTCGGTCAGTGAAAGGGTGCCGAGAAAACTTTTCAGTTTGATGTATTCTGCCCCGGGGTTGTCCGGTTCGTATCCTTTCGGTACCCGGCTGAGTTTGTACTCGTCGCCCGATGCCAGTTCCCCGTACACTTTCCTGAAACTTTTTGACGTCACGATTGAGTTGAATTCTTTCAGGTTATAATCGATTTCCTGCCGGATCTTTTTCAGGTCTGCCGGCTCCGGCATCCACACACCACCGCCTGTGAAGGATTGTCCCGGCTGCAGGTGGAAGTAGTATCCGGCGGCTGGCGATTTTTTTCCTCCCTGGTTGATACTTGCACCGAGATTGGTTTTGTAGGGCGACTTGTCCTTGGCAAAACGGATATCGCGGTTGATGCGGAACATGCAGTCTTTTGCAACCAGGTTGGCGATTTTTGGTTCTTTTTTACCAAAAGCGTCGATAGCCTGCTGTATAAATCCGGCGTAGTCTGCCTTTGCGGTTTCGAATGCACCCCGGTTGGCATCCATCCAGGGTTTATTGTTATTTTTTGCGAGGGCGCGGAGGAACTTGATTGTATTGGGCTGGAACATAACTATCAGGACTGTTCAATAAGTTTAAGGAATTCTGCTTCGGAGATAACCCGCACAGTGTTTATTTTTTTTGCTTTCTCAAGTTTGCTGCCGGCGTCTTCGCCCACCACGAGGTAATTCAGTTTTGCGCTGACACCACTGAGGAGTTTGGCCCCCTTTGCTTCCGCCATTGCTTCGGCGTCACTGCGTTTGAGTGTGGGGAGTGTGCCGGTGAAGAGGAAGGTTTGTCCCGCTAGTCCACCCGTCACGGCCGGTGTATCACGTTTGGTGTTTTTCAGTTGCAGGCCGAGTGATTCCAGTTCGTCCAGCATCTGCAGGTTGGATGCATTGCTGAAAAAATGTTCGATGCTGCCGGCCACTTTTGGTCCGATATCTTCCAGGCTTTTCAGCTGTTCCTGTGAATAGCCGGACAGGTCTTTCAGGTGTGTGACAGTATTGGCAATGGTTTTAGCGGTTGTCTCACCCACGAAGCGGATACCAAGGCCAAACACCAGCCGGTGCAGTGGTTGTGATTTGGATGCTTCGATTGCCGACTGCAGGTTATCGATTGACTTCTGGCCGAAGCCTTCGAGTTTACCGATCTGTGCAAAGTCCAGTTTATAGATTCCGGGCACATCTTTCAGCAGACCCATTTCATAAAACTTGCGGATATTGGCTTCCCCGAAGCCGCGGATATCCATGGCATCCTTGCTGGTGAAATGGATCATGCGTTCGGCTACCTGCGCCGGGCATTCGATATTGACACATCTCCATACCGCTTCCCCTTCTTCCCGGAACAACCCGGAGGCACATGCCGGGCAGGTTTTGGGAAAAATGATTTTTGTTTCCTTCCCTGTGCGGACCTCAGCGAGTGACTTGACGATATAGGGAATCACATCCCCTGCACGTTCCACCAGTACACTGTCGCCGATCATCAGGTCTTTTTCCCGGATGATTTCTTCATTGAACAGGGAAATGGAGGAAACGGTCACACCACCGATGGGTACGGGCTGGATTTTTGCAACCGGTGTGATGGATCCGGTGCGTCCAACCTGGAATTCCACGGCGAGCAGCTGGCTGGTTCCCTGCCTCGCTTTAAATTTATAGGCCATCGCCCATCGCGGGTGGTGGGAGGTCATCCCCATTTTATCCTGCAGTGCGAAGTCATTTACCTTGATCACCATGCCATCGATTTCGTAGGGCAGTGCATCGCGGCCTTTTTCAAATTCGTTGCAGTATGCGATTACGGCGTCGATGCCTTTTAATACTTTCTTTTCTTTCTGCGGGCTGCGGAAGCCAAGGTTCCAGAGCAGTTGCAGTGAGCCTGCATGGGTTTTCAGTTCTTCCGGTTCATTTGCCCCGGGCAATAAAGTGTAATAGCTGATATGATACACGAATGCTTCCAGTTTCCTTCGGGACACTTCAGCAGGATCCTTGATGCGAAGCGTTCCGGCCGCTGCATTGCGGGGATTGGCCAGTGGCGGCAGTCCCTGCGATACGAGTCCCTCGTTGTACCTGGCGAAATTGGTTTTATTGATCAGCACTTCCCCGCGGATCTCCACTGTCTGCAGGCCATAGGCTGAAAACCTTGCTGATAGCGGAATGGAGCGGATCTGCCTGATATTGGTTGTTATTTCATCACCTGTTTCCCCATTACCCCTGGTGGCACCACGTTGCAGTTGGTCAGCTTCATAGATCAGTGAGATACTGCCGCCGTCAAATTTTGGTTCCACACAATATTCGAGGATCGCCAGGCCTGCCAGTTCACGTGCCTTGCGGTCGAAGCTGGTGAGGTCATCGCTGTTGTAGGAGTTGTCGAGCGACAGCATCGGCACCAGGTGGTCCGCGTTGGGAAAATCCTTTGTCAGGCCTTTTGCCACTCGTTGGGTCGGGGAGTCAGCGGTGATTAATGAAGGGGTACCTGTTTCGATGCGGCCCAGTTCATGGTACAGGATATCGTATTCCTGGTCGGCGATCAGCGGATCATTCTGCAGGTAATAGCGGTGTTCGTGGAAGCGCAGCACTTCGCGTAGTGATTCCACCTCTGCTGGCGCAATCGATTTCGTTGCAGCTTTTTCCAGCAGTGCCACGGAATGCGCCTGTAATTTTTTAACCTGTTCAGTTGTGTACATGGTAACGGTTTCGCTGTAAAGTTAACTAACGACGGCGATCCGGACTTTCAATGCAACGAATAATGCAGGACAGTAATTGATGCAGGCAGGACAGTAATTGGTTTTTAATCCAGTACTTTGCCGGAAGCCAGATGACTATGAAAGAAATTTTAAAAACCGCGCAGGCTGAGAAAAACAGCCACCTCGATTACTTCAATATTGCGATTTCGGTCGACTGTGTGATCTTCTGTTACGAAGACCGCGAGCTGAAAGTGCTGACGATGCCATCGGACCTGAAGGAATTTGCCGGGCTCCCTTCATTGCTGGGTGACCTTGTGCGTCCCGATGAGGATCTGGATTCAGCATCGTACCGCGTATTGCTGGAGCGTACGGGTATGGAAGATGTATACCTCGAGCAGGTGCACACATTTGGTTCCATTGGCAGGCACCCTTCCGGCCGCGTAATCACTACCGCTTATTATGCCCTGATCGATATCAAGCACCAGCACCTGAAGCTGGGGAACAAGCTGCTGACCTGGCAGCGGGTGAAGGACCTGAAAAGGATGGCCTTCGACCACAAGCCGATCCTGGATACCTGCCTGATCAGCCTGCGGGAAAAAGTGATGGACCAGCCGGTGGTTTTCAACCTGCTGCCCGAGAAGTTTTCCCTGCGTGAACTGCAGGAGCTGTACCAGTCGATCCTCCTGGTTGAACTCGACCGCCGGAATTTTCGGAAGAAGATCGGGATCAAGGACTGGCTGCTGGACCTTGATGAGATGGAAGTGGACGTCCCCCATAGACCCGGCAAGTTATATAAGGTAAAACCGGAAATCCGCCGGCGAACTGCTGCCCGTCGTCCGGGTTCCCTGATGATGAGGGACTAGCCCCTGGCACGGTCCGGTTTCACGCGTATTTAATACAGATGAGCTTTCCCGCCTCCGTAATATGTTTCCCGGACCCGTTCGGTGAGGGTTTATGTACATTGTACACCGTGAAAGCACTGATTTTTACTAAAGTTTAACAATCAATTATCCACCGCAAACGTTTCCGCAAACAATTTCTCGCAAAAAACCCATCTTGCGAAGCAGCAATAAGTTGCAGTATGAGTCATAATTAATGTAATTTGTTTGAAAATGAGACTGTCCTGACAGAATCAAAACGTTAGTAAACTGAAAACTAGCAGCTTATGATACCAGAATGACCGCTGGCGCATAGGCAGGTTCCGAAGGGCTTATCACACATTGTAAACCTCTTATTTAACGCTTATGCTTGCCAGAAAACGTCCAGGGTCCCTCCTGGGTTTTGTGCTGCTATTACTCTTCCCGGCAGCTGTCTTCGCCCAGAACAAAACAATCACCGGAAAAGTCACTGATTCAAAAAATGCGCCTGTGGCGGGAGCGAGTGTTGTAGCTAAAGGCTCAACAACCGGTACTTCCACCAATGCAAGCGGGGATTTCACCCTTCTTGTGCCTGAAGCAATCAACACCCTCGTTGTCTCTTCAGTAGGTTTTACGTCCATCGATGTGGACATCACCGGTAAAAGCTCCGTGGAAATCAGCCTGGCTGATGCGGCCACCAATGACCTCAACGAGGTTGTGGTTATCGGTTATGGTACTGCCCGCAAACGGGACCTTACCGGTTCGGTTGCCACGGTAGGCTCAAAAGATTTTAACAAGGGTGTGTTCACCGCACCCGACCAGCTGATCCAGGGTAAGGCAGCCGGTGTACAGGTATTAAACAACAGCGGCCAGCCCGGTGGTGGTACTACGGTAAGGATCCGTGGTAACTCTGCGCTTACCGGTAGCGGCCAGCCTTTATATGTGGTCGATGGTATTCCTCTCGATGGCCGTTCTTCCCGTCCGGGTCTGAGTGGTCCGAACCTGGGTAACTCACCTGGTACCAACCCGCTCAACTTCCTCAACCCCGCAGACATCGCCAGCATGGACATCCTGAAGGATGCTTCTGCCACAGCGATCTACGGTTCACGTGCCGCTTATGGTGTGGTCCTCATCACAACCAAGAAAGGCCAGTCCGGCCAGCCGAAAATTGACTTTGGTGCATCAGTAGGTGTGTCTTCAGTAATGCGGAAAATCGACGTACTCGATGCTTCCCAGTACCGTGCGGCGCTGACCTATTACGGTGCTCCGGGTACCAACGACAAAGGATCCAGTGTGGATGCTTTCGACGAAATCACCCAGAAGGCCCTGCTGCAGAACTACAACGTAGCGATCAGCGGTGGAAACGAAAACGGCCGTTACCGTTTATCAATGAGTGTACTGGACCAGGAAGGCGTGGTGAAAAAGACCGGCTTCAAAAAGTACACCGCCAACTTCAGCTCAACATTTAAATTCCTCGAGAGCAAACGTCTCGGTCTTGATATCAATGTTATCCCTAGCCAGACTATCGAAGATCTTGCGCCGATCAGTAACAACGCGGGTGCAACCGGTAGCCTTATCGGCCACGCTTTACAGTGGAATCCGACAGAAGCACTTTATGATGCAAACAATCCATCGGGCTTCAATATCAAGGCCGGTGACATTGTAAACCCGGTTGGTATGCAGAATGCGTACAACGACCGCGCGAAGACCACAACGATCCTCGCAAGCATCTCCCCTTATTTCAAAATCACCAATTGGCTGGAATACCGTCTCCTTTACAGTATCAACTACGGAACCGGTAACCGTCGTGCATCCATCAAACAATACATCAACCTTGCTGATGTGCTGAACAGGGGATGGGCCAGTATCGCCAACAACGAACTGATTACCCAGCAGGTTACACACACACTCAACCTGAACAGGGAAATTGCCCCGGGCCTGAACCTGAGTGCACTTGCCGGTTTCGAGTACATGAAGTACACCAACAAGGGTAGCAGCATGAGCGGATTCGGACCATCTGCGGGTGGTTTTGGCCAGTATGGCCTCGACTACACTGATTACATCCAGTACTCAAACTCTACTACACGTAATATCGGTTCGTTCTACGATCCGCTGACCGAACTGCAATCTTACTTCGGTCGTGTGGGTCTGAACTACAAAGACAAATACCTGCTGACTGCGACCATACGTGCTGACGGATCTTCCAAGTTCGGTGCGGATAATAAATATGGTTACTTCCCTTCTGCAGGTGCAGCATGGAATATCAGCAACGAAGAATTCTTTACCAAGGGTTTTGTGAACACACTGAAACTCCGCGCTGGCTGGGGTAAAGTAGGTAACCAGGAATTCCCTGCGGGTTCTTCACTGGAAACCTATTCACTCGGAAACAACGGTTCTTCAGGACAATCAAACAACCCGAACCCCGCGCTGAAATGGCAGTCTGACCGCCAGTACAACGTAGGTGTTGATTTCGGCCTGATGAAAGGTCGCATCACCGGTTCGGTCGATTACTTCAACAAACGCACAACTGACCTCCTGTTCCCAACCTTCCCGATCCAGCCTGCACCTCCGGGTACAGTGGTTACCTGGAAAAACCTGGATGGTAACATCGACAACAGTGGTGTGGAAGTAACCATCAATGCGAACCTCGTTAACAAGAAAGACTTCAGCTGGGATCTCGGAGTGTTTGCCACTTTCCTTGACAACAAGGTTGAAGGACTGGCAGCACCAATCTTCACCGGTGAGCTGAACGGCCAGGGTGTGAGCGGTACATTTGTGCAGACCATCCAGAATGGTTTACCGATGAACGCCTTCTATACCCGTGACTTCCAGGGCATCGATCCGCAGACCGGCCAGGCGATTTATGCCGACGGTGGTAGCTCGTTCTTCTATGTAGGCAACCCGAATGCACGTACACTGCTCGGTATCAGCACTACAGTGAATTACAAGAAACTTGCACTCACAATCAACATGAACGGTTCGTTCGGACAGGATGTATATAATAACACCCTTAACAACGTAATCAACGTAGGTAGTATCAATGGCGGTCGTAATATCGCTGTTGAGAATTATGAAGCATCAATCAAAGAGGCGCTGTCAAACCCGGTAACATCTTCTTCAAGGTTTATCCAGAAAGGCAGCTATATGAAAATGGCCAACGCCACTTTCTCTTATTCACTTGGCAATGTTGGGAAATCATTCAAGGGTGCAAACATCTTCGTGACCGGCCAGAACCTGTTTGTGCTGACCGACTTCACCGGATTTGATCCTGAAGTAAACGTCGACAAAAACCTGAACGGTGTTCCTTCAGTTGGTATCGAGTACACTCCTTACCCATCAGCAAGGACAATCACACTCGGTGTAAATTTCTCCCTCTAACCTAACCTGAAAAAAACGAATTATGATACGCAAAGCATTATTAGTCGCTGCCTTACCGCTGGCATTTGTCAGCTGTACCAAGCTCGACGAGGAATTTAAAGGCTCACTCGCCCCTGACCAGGTAGGTGGTGGAGCAATCGATGTGGCTGCCCTTCTCCGTGGTACCTACAACTCGATGCAGACCAACTTCCAGGACCAGTCATTTATCTATGCCCTTACCGAAATGTCAACCGATGAACTGATCGGGCCAACCCGTGGTCCGGACTGGGATGATAACGGTGTATGGCGTGTAATCCATGAACACAAATGGGATGCGGAAAATACCCGTATCCGGGATACTTATAATAACCTGCTCGGTACTGTGTACTCTGCTACCAACCTGCTCCAGTTCAGCCCATCGGCCCAGCAGGCGGCGGAAGCACGACTGCTCCGTGCTATTTCCAACTTCTACATCCTTGACCTCTACGACCAGACTCCATACCGCGATCCGGGTGAATCCACCCTGGAAGCTGCACGTGTCCGTAAAGGCGCAGAAGCATGGCAGTTTATCGTTGATGAACTGAACGAAATCCTGCCTAACCTGCCGGATGGCCCGAAAGGTACCGCGAACAAAAACGCAGCAAGGGTACTCCTGATGAAGATGTACCTCAACAAAGGTGTTTGGGCATCTACCGAACAAAGGAATGCACCAACTTTTGACGCGGCGGACATGAACCAGGTAATTGCCCTGGCGGATGTGAT
This sequence comes from Chitinophagaceae bacterium, assembly GCA_004173355.1. Classification (GTDB taxonomy): domain Bacteria; phylum Bacteroidota; class Bacteroidia; order Chitinophagales; family Chitinophagaceae; genus JBEVJC01. The sequence goes on from SEAD01000004.1 coordinate 56,123, forward strand.
CATCAATTCAAACCTCTATTCATTTACCCCTAACTTTTTCGATAATTTCTCTCCCAACAACAGTACACTGGGTACGGAAAACATCTTCACCCGTGTGAATGATGTGGGTGTATCAGGAAGCACCGGCGCAACGGTACGCGCATTCTGGCACGCCGGCCTGCACTACAATATGAATCCGTCCGGATGGAATGGTTTCTCTACACTGACTGACCTGTACAACCGTTTTGAAGCAACCGACAAGCGCCGTGGTGCTTCGTACAACCAGGTGGGTGGTCCGGCTAACCCGGGCAACCGCATCAACGTAGGTATCCTCACCGGTCAGCAGTATAACCTGGCAACGGATGCCCCGCTGACTAACCGCGCAGGTGCACCACTGGTATTCACGCCCGATGTTAACCTGATTGAAACGGATGTGAACACACTGGAACAAACCGGATACCGTGCCTACAAATACCCGATCGATTACGTAAACACTGGTGACGGTAACGTTGGCAATGACTATGTATTTTTCCGTCTCGCCGACGTCCTGCTGATGAAGGCTGAGGCAATCCTCCGTGGTGGTACAGGAACTGTTGCCGGCGTATATGGCAGCACCCCGCTCGCACTTGTGAACTCTATCCGTACACAGGTATCCCGTGGCGCAAGTGCCCTTGCATCGGTTGACCTGGACGTATTACTGGATGAAAGGTCAAGGGAACTGTATCTTGAGTCATGGAGAAGGCAGGATCTGATCCGCTTCGGTAAATTCCTCCAGCCTTTTGGTAAAAAAGGGCAGAGTGATCCGAAGTACCTGGTTTATGCGATCCCTAACCAGCAACTTGCGGTGAATCCAAATCTTACACCGAACCCCGGTTACTAACCAATACCAACATATCGTCGCAAAAGGCCATCAATCGATGGCCTTTTGCTTTTTATAAACACTGCCCAACTGCTGCATTCACCGGGATTTACTTAGATTCGCCTGTATACGCGCCGGTCCGACATTGACCGCGCCAATCGCTCCTGAAAATGAATTATTGCCGGATGAAATTCACTTGTTGCTCCCTCCTGCTGCTTCTCCTTCTCTCCTGCAACCAGAAGGAAAAACCTAAACTGTTTGACCTGGTCACCGATTCCGGGATCAGTTTCAATAATACCGTTACCGATGGGAAAGATGAAAACAGCTTTTACTACCGAAACTATTACAACGGGGGTGGTGTGGCAATCGGCGATATCAATAACGACGGTCTCTGCGATGTGCTGATGACGTCCAATATGGGCAGCAGTAAACTTTTCCTGAATGAAGGCAACTTCAAATTCAGGGATGTCACTGCGGGTTCAGGTATCCGTCAGGACAGCATGTGGAACACCGGTGTAGTCATGGCGGATATCAATAGTGATGGATGGCTGGACATTTACGTGTGCAGTGCCGGACACCTGCTCGATGGCAACCGCCGCAACAAACTTTACATCAACAACCAGAAAGGCGGCTTTGTGGAATCCGCCGCACAATACGGGCTCGATATCAAATCATTCAGCACACATGCCAGCTTCTTTGACTATGATCTCGACGGGGACCTCGATTGTTTCCTGATCAACAACAGTCCCATTCCCGTGAATACCCTCGGACATGCCAACCGCCGCGATGTGCCCGATTCGCTCTGGCAGATCGCCTCACTGTTCCGCGGCGGGGGCGACCACCTCTACCGCAACGACAACGGCCGGTTCACGGAAGTCACCCAGCAGGCAGGAATTCACGGATCACTGATCAGCTTTGGCCTTGGCGTATCAGTTGGCGATCTTAACAGTGATGGTTACCCCGATGTTTACGTCTCCAATGATTTTTATGAACGTGATTACCTCTATATCAACCAGCGGGATGGTACTTTCAGTGATGAAATGGAATCGCGGATGGAACAAAACAGTTTTGCTTCCATGGGTGCCGATCTCGCCGATATCAATAACGACGGGTACATGGATGCTTTTACCACCGATATGCTGCCGGATGACGACAAACGCCTGAAGACCCTGGGCGCTTTTGATAATATCGATCTCTATAATAACCGCATCCGGCTTGGCTTTTACCACCAGTTTACCAAAAACTGCCTGTATGTAAATAACCGCGAGGGCAAGTTTATCGAAAGTGCCTACTATAGCGGTGTGTCGGCCTCCGACTGGAGCTGGGGTGCGATTTTCTTCGATGCCGATAATGATGGACGCAATGATATCTATGTCTGCAACGGGGTTAACCGCGACGTGACCAATCTCGATTTCATGGACTTTTTTGCCAACGACATCATCCAGCGGATGGTGGCATCGGGACAAAAAGAAAACGTGGATTCGGTGATTGCAAAAATCCCGGTGCATGCCGTGCCCAATAAAGTATTCCAGAACCGCGGGGGCCTCCGCTTTGAGGATGCGGGTAAGGAATGGGGGATGGACCAGCTCTCTTTCTCCAACGGGGCGGCCTACGGGGACCTGGACAATGACGGCGATCTTGACCTGGTGGTCAACAATGAAAACATGGAGTCGTTTGTTTACCGGAACAACAGCCGCGAACAGAACAAACACAATTATATCAGCGTGATGCTGAAAGGCGAAGGCAAAAACAGTTTCGCCGTCGGCGCCAAGGTGACGATCTACAGCAAGGACTCGGTATTCATGCGGGAAGTGATGCCCAGCAGGGGTTTCCAGTCGTCCAGCGATTATAAACAGGTAATCGGGCTGGGTACACTGACGGCAGTGGATTCGATGGTTATTACCTGGCCTGACCGGACTTACAGCCATTTCCCCAAACCGCAGCTGAACAAGCTCCATATGATCGAACAGGGAAAACAGCAACGCTATCCCGTTGTGTATCCCCCGCCGCCTGATCTTTCCAGGGCATTGTTTATCGAACAGCCGGTGGCCATGGAAGCGCACCGGGAAGACGATCATATCGATTTCTATTACGAAAGGAATATACCCGAATTGCTTTCCCGCGAAGGGCCGGCGATGGCAACGGGTGATGTAAATGGTGACGGACTCGATGACCTCTATGTCGGGGGTGCACATAACCAGCCCGGACAACTTTACCTGCAGCTGGCCGCTGGCGGCTTTGCGCGCAACCAGCAGGCGATCTTTGATGAGTTTGCACGGTTTGAAGATGTAACCGCATTGTTTTTTGATGCCGACCGGGATGGTGACCTGGACCTCTTTATCGGTGCAGGAGGCAACAATGTGGAAATGGGGATGCGCGAACTGGAACACCGGCTTTATATGAATGACGGGCAGGGGAATTTCAGTCTCGACACCAAAGCCTTCCCGAGCAACAATATGAATATTGCCACCGCAGTGTCGGCGGATTTTGACGGCGATGGTGATCCCGACCTGTTTGTCGGGGCGCGCAGCCAGCCATACAACTACTCGAGGATCCCGCAGAGTTACCTGTTGAGCAATGATGGCAAAGGCCATTTCACGGACGTGACCGCCCAGATGGCCCCAGCACTGAAAGCGATCGGGATGGTAACCGCGGCCGACTGGGGGGACCTGGATAAAGATGGACTGCCCGAACTGATCGTGACCGGTGAATGGATGAGCACACATGTATTTTCATTCAACAGGAAATCCGGCAGGATGGAGGAGTGGAAAAAAACCGGTCTGGAAAAACTCAAAGGCTGGTGGAAGTCAGTGAAAGCTGCTGACCTGAATGGCGATGGTTTTGCGGACCTGGTGATCGGGAATATCGGGCAGAACTTTTACCTCCGCCCCAACCAGGACCAGGCGGTGAAGTTCTGGGTAAATGACTACGACAACAATGGCAACACAGAAGGGTTTCTCACCCGCACAATCGCCGGCAAAAGGGATGTACCGGTTTTCCTGAAACGTGAAGTGACCGACCAGTTCCCCGCATTAAAAAAACAAAACCTGAAACACGAAGACTTCGCAGGCAAAACGATCCAGGAATTATTCCCTGCCGCCCTGCTGGATAAATCACGCGTCGAGGAATTCAACTATACTTCATCCGTTGTTGCGATCAATGATGGCAAGGGTGGGTTCACCATCACTGAATTGCCCCAGCAGGTCCAGCTTTCGAGTGTCAACAGTATTTATATTGCCGACGTGAACCAGGACAAAACACCCGACCTGATACTCGGGGGAAATATGTTTACGTTCCAGCCACAGTTTGGCCGGCTGGATGGCAGTTACGGCCATGTGCTCGCGAATGACGGGAAAGGGACGTTCAGTGCGCTGCCGTATGCACAATCCGGGATCCAGGTAAGGGAGCAGATCCGCAATATTGCCACCCTGAAAGGCAGGGACCGCAACTATCTTGTGATGGTACGCAACAATGCAACCCCGAAAGTGTACGAGGTCAATAACAAATCGGCCTGGTTAAAATCTACGTCCAGGTAACCGGACGCTCACGTTACAGAAAAAGCTATCAATGGGATCGAAGAACAATATATCATTTGCAGGGATGATGAATACTTTAACGGCCGGACTGAAAATTATCCCGCTTGGGCTGACCGTCGTGGCGATGCTGGCATCCTGTAAAAACAATAAAGACGCCTCATCTGCCCCGTTGTTTGTGGCGCTCGACAGTAAACGGACCGGACTCGACTTCAGCAATAATCTAAGTTACAACCAGCAGTTCAACCTTTTCAAATACATCTATTTCTACAATGGCAGCGGGCTGGGTGCGGGGGATTTTAATAATGACGGACTGACCGACCTGTTTTTCGGGTCCAATCAGGGCTCCAACAAAATTTACCTCAACAATGGCGGCTTGAAATTCCGGGATGTGTCGAAGGAAGCCGGCATTGTAGCGGATGGCGGGTGGACCACCGGTATTTCAGTCGTGGATATTAATAATGATGGCTGGCTGGATGTGTACATCAGTCGCGTCGGCCAATACGAAATCCTGCACAGCAGTAACCTGCTGCTGGTTAACCAGGGACTGGATAAAAACGGTATACCCCAGTTTAAGGAAATGGCGAAAGAGTATGGGCTTGATTTTTCAGGGTTCAGCACACAGGCAGCTTTCCTCGATTATGATGTGGATGGCGATCTCGACATGATCCTGCTCAACCACTCTGTCCATGAGAATGGCACATTCAAGCCACGCGGGAATTTCCTTGGTACCTACCACCCGCTTTCCGGTGACCGTTTTTACCGTAATGATGGCGGGAAGTACACCGATGTGACCCACGAGACCATGATCAACAGCAGCGCCATCAGTTACGGGCTGGGTATCGCCATATCGGATATCGATCTCGATGGTTATCCCGATATGTATATCGGTAATGATTTCCATGAAAACGATTACCTCTATATCAACCAGCGGAATGGCACGTTCCGCGAGGAAGGGGAGGAGCGCCTGCAACATACCAGCCAGTACTCGATGGGTGTGGATGTGGCAGATATAAATAATGACGCCTATCCCGAAATCATTTCGATGGATATGCTGCCCGAAGATCCCTATATCCTGAAGCGCTCCCTTGGAGAGGACGCCTATGATATATTCAAGTTCAAGATCGGCGCGGGTTATTCCCATCAGTACACGCGGAACAACCTTCAGTACAACCGGCGCAACGGGAGTTTCAGTGAAATCGGCCTGTACAGCGGCGTGGCCGCCACGGATTGGAGCTGGGCGCCGCTCTGGGTTGATTTTGACAACGATGGTTACAAAGACCTGTTTATTTCCAATGGCATCCCCAAAAGGATGAATGATATGGACTACATCAATTTCGTTTCCAATGCGGAAATCCAGCAGCGGATCCAGGGCAACAATATGCAGGAGAAGGACCTTGCACTGATCAACAAGTTTCCCGAAATCAAATTGCCCAACCGATTTTACCGGAACAACAGGAACCTTTCGTTTACCGATGAGAACAGTCGTATCGATGGGCAGGAAGCGAGTTTTTCCAATGGGGCGGTGTATGCCGACCTGGATAATGATGGCGACCTCGACATTGTGGTGAATAATATTGATGCAACCGCAGTTGTCTATGAAAATAAATTGCAGCGTACGGATTCCACGGCATCGGCAAGGATAACGTTGAAAGGACAACCTGGGAATATCAATGCGGTAGGGGCGAAAGTGGTGCTTTACCAGGGCGCCGAGGTGCGGACCTATGATAAATCACCCGTGCGTGGGTTTATGTCGAGCATGGAAGTGCCGATGCTGGTTGGTTATGATAAACGCAAGGTGGATTCAATGGTACTGGTTTGGCCCGACAACAGTTGCCAGACCTTTACGCCGATTGATTCCGGGCTCACAAAAATCATTTACCAGCCAGGCCTCCGGAAATTTGACTACCAGCAGTTGAAGGACCGCAGCCGTGATTCGATTGCAGTGGCCTATGATGTCACCCAAAATTCCGGACTCGATTACCAGCATAAGGAAAATTACTTTGTGGAGTTTGACCGCGAACCACTGGTGCCACATATGTTGTCTACCGAAGGTCCGGCCATCGCGGTAGGTGATATCAATAACGATGGACTGGAGGATATTTACTTCGGTGGTGCCCGGGATGGGAAAAGCGGTGTGTACCTGCAGACCGCCGCAGGCAGATTCAACCGTGTCCCGCAGCCCCGGCTTGACCTCGACAGTGTGTATGAAAATACGGATGCCATTTTTGTGGACCTCAACAATGATGGCTTCCGCGACCTGGTGGTGGCAAGCGGCGGTAACGAATTCTACGGGGCGGACTACCACAATATGCCGCGTGCGTATATGAATGATGGTAAAGCTGTTTTCAATCTTGTACCAAAGGCTTTCGGCAACACCCTGCTGACTGCATCCTGTGTGGTGGCGAACGATATCAACGGTGATGGATTTGCCGACCTGTTTATCGGTGCACGGGCAGTGCCATATGCATTCGGGCAAACCCCTTCATCCTATTTATTCCAGAACGACGGCAAAGGTCATTTCACCGATGTGACGGCGAAGTATATGCCGGCTGTAAAAGACCTGGGTTTTGTAACCAATGCCAGCTGGGCGGATCTTGATAAAAATGGCAGGGCCGACCTCCTGGTCTCACTGGAATGGGGAGGGCTGTATGCCTTTATGGAAAAGGACGGGAAGTATACAAAAGAAGTACTGACAGATAGAAGTGGCTGGTGGAATTTTGTGTTCCCGTATGATATCGATAACGACGGTGATCTTGACCTGGTAGCAGGTAACCTTGGGTTGAACAGCCGGCTGACAGGTTCAGCCGAACATCCCGTACGGATGTACTACAACGATTTTGATGGCAATGGCCGGAAGGAACAGGTGATGACCTATTATTTGCAGGGACGTGAGTTGCCATTTGCCAATAAGTCGGAACTTGAAAAACAGATCCCCCCGCTGAAAAAGAAATTCCTGTATGCCGAGGACTTCGCCAAGGCTTCGCTGGAGGATTTATTCGGGGCGGAAAAACTGAAGGGTGCCACGGTATTGAAAGCTGATTATTTCGCCAATGCTATCTTGGTCAATGATGGCAAAGGGAAGTTTGAAGTGCGGGCAATGCCTGCGGAGGCGCAATTTACCCCCTTCCGGGATGCCGCGATCACAGATGTAAACAATGACAGGCTTCCTGATATCCTGTTGTTTGGTAATTACTACGACAATAATATCCAGATGGGCAGGTACGATGCCGATGGCGGAACCGTGCTGGTGAATAAAGGAGGGGGAAATTTTGAAGCCCATCCATTGAATGGCCTGACCGTGCATGGGCAGGTGAGGCATATCCGGAAGATCACGGTTGGTGGCAGGGAAACATTTGTGCTGGCAAGGAATAATGACAGCACGAAGCTGATCCGTTTTGATCAGTAGCAAGGACAGTAAATCCTGGTGATTCGTTTTGATCAGGAGTAAGCACAGTAGATCCTGCTGATCCGTTTTGATCAGTAATAGGGACAGTAGATCCGTGTGATCCATTTACTGGTGTCCGGCTCGGTGCGGCGGTCAGTGACCAGCGACTGGTAGGGGATTGCGGGTTGTTTCATCTCGTGATCTTTCAGGAAGGTCTCCATATTGGCCACTGCCAGTGATGCGCCGACCGGTCCGCCCCGGTATTCACCGATGGCAACAGAGCCACCGGAGGGCATCCATCGGTAACTGATCCGTTTTGAATCCGGCAGGCGACGGTCCACGGGTAGTGCAACCCGCACCAGTTGTGAATCCCCGACAGCGCTGATATTGAGCATGGGAAAGCCGGTTTCGGTCGCATTGTTTGCCTTTACGTAAGCACGCATTTCATCGATCAGCCGGTAAACCATTTCCGTGGAAGGCCGGGCGGTGGTGATTTCGAACAGGCTGACCAGTGCGGTATCGGTTACAGGTTTGCTGGTCACTTTAAAACCATAGACATTGACGGGGTTGGAATAGAAACTGCGAAGGCTATCGAGGATGACGGAGGTTTTTTCCCGGAGAGCTGAAGATCCGTACAGCCGGCTGATGCGGGTGATCGGGTTGTAAGTACCACTGCTGCTCCCGCTCCAGACGATATCAACGCTGTCGGTCCCGCTGGTCACGATGGTCAGTGTACTCAGGAGGGAGTCCGTTCCGTCATTCACAACGAGTACCAGCGAACTCAGTTGTTTGTCTGTTATGCGGAATGTATAACCACCCGAACGGAATTCATATTTTGAAAGCTGTTCACCCGGCCACCATTGTTTCCAGCCGTCCTGGTTCATGAGTGAGCGTTTGATTCCCTGCGGGGCAGCGATGACACGCACTCCCTGGTCAAATTTTTTATAGGGTGAGGTAAAGAGATAAAGGCCGGCGAAAACGAGCAACAGGAACAGGGCAAGGGCAATCCGTTTTTTCATATGTCAATCCGTTTCGCGGAGTTATTTCACACAAATAAAAGTAAATTCACCGACTCATTCCTGATAAATAAAGACCGTTATGCTACGATTGCTTATACTCCTCCCCGCCTGCCTGTTTTTTTCATTTTCCAATGCCCAGGATCCCTGGAAACTCAGTACCTCATCGGTAGACCCCAATAACTATTACGGGGTGACGGTAGCCAATGGTATGATCGGGATCGTATCGTCGCCCGAGCCATTCAAGGTAAAAGACGTGGTACTTGCGGGGGCCTACGATCTGTATGGCCGTGGCCGGGTGAGCAACTTCCTGAAAAGTTTCAACCTGCTGAACATGTACCTCGAAGTGGACGGCAAACGGCTGGCCGGGAAAGATGTGTCCAATATGAAACAGGAGCTGGATATGCAATCGGCCGGGTTCAGCAGCTGGTTTGATTATGGCGACAAGGCATCGGTTACTTACACATATTATTCACTCCGCCATCTTCCCTACAGCGTACTGATGGATGTGAGTATTACGGCGAAAAAGGACATCAATATCACGGGCGCCAGTGTGATGGAAGCGCCGGATGCATTACGTGATGTGGAAAATTATTACAATGAGATTGACCGGCCGCATGTGGTGATCAGCCTGCTGACATCACAGGCAAAGAGTCCGACGGGCAAACTGCTGATGTGTGCCAGCAATACTTTCCTTTTTTCCGAACCACATGGTGCGGAGCCAAGGGTGATCCATGAGATGTGGGACAACAATATGCACCTGATGAAATTTTCGAGGAAGATCAAAGCCGGGGAAACCTATCGGTTCTCGATCGCGGGTTCGTCCATTACATCGGCCCACCATGATGATCCCCTGAATGAGGCGGAGCGATCCACGATCTATGCAAAACTGGAAGGCCGGGAGCGGCTGATCAGTTTCCATAAAAAAGCCTGGAACGATCTCTGGAAGAGTGATATTGAAATTGAAGGTGATGCCCAGAGCCAGCAGGACATCCACAGCATGTTGTACCACCTGTATTCATTCAGTCGGGAGGGCACGGCCTTATCACCTTCGCCGATGGGGCTGAGCGGTCTGGGTTATAACGGGCATGTGTTCTGGGATACCGATCTCTGGATGTATCCGGCCGTACTGGTGCTGCATCCCGAAATTGCAAAGAGTATGGTGGAGTATCGTTTCCAGCGGCTGGAAGCTGCCCGCCGCAATGCGTTCAGCAAGGGTTTCAAGGGAGCCATGTTCCCCTGGGAAAGTGCGGGCACGGGTGTGGAAGAAACCCCGGTATGGGCGCTGAGCGGACCATTTGAACACCATATAACGGCTTGTGTGGCCATTGCCGCCTGGAATTATTACTGTGTTACGCAGGATAAAAACTGGCTGCGCGAAAAAGGCTGGCCGATATTGCAGGCCACTGCCGAGTTCTGGTCCAGCCGCGTGGAGCGGAATGGTCCGGGGAAATATGATATCAAAAACGTGGTGGCTGCCGATGAGTGGGCAGAGAACGTGGATAATAATGCGTTTACCAATGCAGCAGCAAAACTGAACCTGCAGGTGGCAGCGGACGCCGCGAAAATCCTGGGTGTGGCTGCGGACCCTGACTGGCTGCAGGTTGCGGCCAATATCCCGATCCTGAAAATGGACAACGGAGTGACACGCGAGCATGCCAGTTATAATGGTGAGGGGATCAAACAGGCGGATGTGAACCTGTTGTCGTATCCCCTCAAGACCATCACCCGTACCGAGGAAATCCGTGCTGATCTCGAATACTATGAGACACGTGTACCTGATGAAGGCACACCGGCTATGACCCAGGGCATATTTGCCCTCCTGTATGCGCGGATCGGTGACAAACAGAAATCGTTTAAGTGGTTCAAGGAGGCCTATGAGCCCAATCTCCTGCCTCCGTTCCGGGTGATTGCCGAGACGAAGGGTGGCACGAATCCTTATTTCGCAACCGGCGCCGGTGGCGTGCTGCAGAGTGTATTGATGGGTTTTGGCGGACTGGACATCACCCCGAAAGGTATTGTGCAGGTGAAGTCGGTGTTGCCGGAGGGCTGGAAAAAGCTGACCCTGAAAGGCGTGGGTCCGGAAAAGAAAACCTTCCAGGTTTCACCGAAATAACCAGCCGGACCGGGCAAACAACATGCGGGACCCTTTGAAGGCCAGGTATACCAGCCGGCGCAGGTGGCCCGGTTCCTGAAAAAATATCCTCCGGAACCCGCCCTGCTGTTCGTTTTGTCAGTATAAATAGTTTAATTTGTACAACTAACGTGAAAAAACTAGCCGCCATATCACTCATCTGCCTGTTGGCCTTCAACTGGTTTGGGTACCGGATCGTAACCGGTGTCATGAGTGATGATGCAGACCAGCGGCTTGAGGCACAGCTCGATACAGAGCAGTACGAAGATTCCCAACTCATCGAAGTGCGCATCCCGCTGAACGTTCCCTACCAGGTCAGCCAGGCCGAATTTGAACGGCATTATGGTGAAGTGGAAGCGGATGGGATTATTTACACCTATGTAAAAAGCAAGGTGGAAATGAACGAGCTGGTGCTGAAATGTATTCCCAATGATGCTAAAAAGCAGATCCGGGAAGCGGGCAACGATTTTTACAAAAAAACGAATGGTCTTGACCAGGATCAGTCCGGCAAGAAAACAAATAACCAGGTGGTCAAACAATCGGCCACTGACTATGACGATCGGCTGGAAACCTTTACTGTACAGGTTCCTGTTGAATCTGTCTCTACTGCATTTGCGCGATTCTCCAGCGCATTGACTGACGCCGGGCTCGTTGTAGCCGGCCAGCCTCCCCAATTTTTTATTTAAGCGAACCAGCTGCTGGAAAAGATGATTCTGGTTTGGAAAGGTAGCCCGTCAGGCAAGCACGGAAGCCGGACCATCCATTCTTCATGCAACCAGTTGTGAGGCCTGCGAATCGCGGGCTGGGTTCAACGGATCCGATCAGTTATTTACGGTCGCCCGGATTGGACGGGAAGCCGGGTGGACGGTCATCCATCTTTATACTGAGAAGAAAAACAGGCAGTTTTATCAAACTATTCCACGAAGTGAAGAAGATTTATTGGCTCTTGGTTACGGGCACGGTCATGCTCGTATCATGTAAGGAAAAGAAAAACGATTACCAGGCGATCACTAAAAGCAGCAACCTGTTCAGTGAGGTGGTTTACGAACTGAACACGGTCGTGATGGGAAATAATTTCAGTCCCATCGTTGCGTCGCGGAACTATATGTATGCCAGCGTGGCGGCTTATGAAGTGATCGCCGCCGGTTATCCGTCAAGATTCAATTCACTCGCGGGACAGGTTAACGGATTATCCAGGCTCCCGGTACCGGATACGGCGAAGAAAATCGATTATAACTACGCGGCCCTGCTGGCGTTCAGCAAAGTGGGCGAGGCGGTGACCTTTCCCGAGGGAAGCATGGAGGTGTATACCGACAGCATCAAACAGATGATGAAGGATCACGGCATGCCGACCGATGTAAGGGACAACAGCGTAGCATTCGCGGATACGATATCAAAGGTAATTATTGCCTGGAGCAAAAAAGATAATTACGCGCAGACACGCAGTGCGCCTAAATATACTGTGATAGATACCCCGGGAAGGTGGGTGCCAACACCACCCGCCTATACCTCGGGTATGGAACCCCACTGGCAGGAGATCCGCACACTGGTAATGGATAGTTCCAACCAGTTTGTGCCACCTGCGCCTTTGGAGTTTAACATCAAAGACAAGAACAGTCCTTATTATAAAGAAGTGATGGCGATTAAAACTGCGGTAGATAGTCTCACCCCTGAACAGCGGCATATTGCCAATTTCTGGGACGACAACCCTTTTAAACTGAATGTATCCGGTCACGTGAGTTTCGGGACAAAAAAGTTTTCGCCTCCCGGTCACTGGATGGCTATCGTAGGTATTGCTGCGCAAAAGGCAAAGTTTGATTACGCCGAAACAGTGTACGCATATGTGCTGACGGCGATTGCGCAGTTTGACGCGTTTATCCAGTGCTGGGACCAGAAGTACCGCAGCAATACGGTCCGCCCGGAAACAGTGATCAACAAATATATTGACCCCGAATGGCAACCGCTGCTGCAGACGCCGCCATTCCCGGAGTATACCTGCGGGCATTCGACCGTATCATCGGCAAATGCCGAGGCGCTGACGGCCGTGTTTGGTGACAATTTCGCCTATACTGATACATCCGAGCAGGAGTTCGGCATTGATAAGAGGAGTTACACCTCATTCCGTGCAGCGGCAGAGGAGAACAACTGGGCCCGTTTTTATGGCGGGATCCATTTCCATCACTCCTGTATCATCAGCACCGAATATGGTGCAAAGGTGGGCCAGCTGGTGGTGGCACGACTAAAACTGAAAAAATAACAACCAGACCATTGACCATAACCTTAAACCTTATCCAACATTTGAATTTGCCCCACGACGGGGTGTTTATACGAACCATTAACTGCTAAACGACTACTGACTTATGAGAATTTTTTCAAAAAAAAATATCATGGCCTGCATCGCCTGCGGCATCGGGTTGACCTCGGTGGCACAGACTGATATTGACGGTATCATGATGGAAAAAAATGCGTTCTGCGTGGGACCAATGTACACCCACAGCAGCTGGAGGGATTACTGGGAAGGAACCCTGAAAAGGGAGAACCTGAACCTCGGCCGTGTGAGCACGCAGATGTACAGTGTGATGGGCAACTATGGCATCACACGCAAACTGAACCTGCTGTTTAATGTACCGTATGTGCGCACCAGGGCATCAGAAGGGACATTGCACCCGATGGACGGACTGCAGGACCTCAGCCTGTTCCTGAAGTACAAGGCACTGCAACACAAAATGGGCGATGGACGCCTGACTGTTTTTGCGATCGGCGGTGTCTCTGCGCCCCTGACGGATTACCCCGCGGACTTCCTGCCCCTGTCGATCGGTATGCAGAGCAAAACCGCATCGGTCCGTGCGATGGTCGATTACCAGCAGGGTAACCTTTTCGCCACCGCATCCGGTACCTATACATTCAGGGATGATATCGAGATTGACCGTACATCCTATTACACCACTGAAATGCATTATACCAACAAGGTAAAAATGTATGACATGACGAATGTGAATGTGCGTGCGGGTTTCCGCAACCAGCGACTGATCGCCGAAGCGATATTCAGCCAGTCCAATTCCCTGGGTGGGTTTGATATCACCCGCAACAACATGCCTTTCCCGAGTAATAAAATGAATACAACCAGCGTGGGAGTGAATGTGAAATATGTATTACCCCCGTTGCCACAGCTTTCCATCGTGGCCGGCGGCTCGCAGGTGATTGCCGGACGCAATGTGGGCATGGCTACCACCGTCTATGGCTCGTTGTTTTATGTATTTGACTTCAGCCGCAAAACAAAATCTGTTGAACCATCGAACAATACCAACTGATATGAAAAAAGTATTACTGACAGCTGCCTCGCTTGCCGGCATTACCGCGATCTTCCTGGTGGCCTGCAACAAAGACCCGCAGGGTCGTACCGCTGACGCGAAACAACTGAACCCAACCGATATTGATGCCGATGCAGGTACGTGGAAACCGATCCTGCTGACGGCGCCGGACGAATTCCCCCTGGCCGCACCTATTGCCACCACTGCACCCGACTATGTACTGCAGGTCAGTGAAATCAAAAGCCTGCAGGCGGAAATTACCGCAGACGAACAGGCAATTGTTGACTACTGGAGCGCTGGTGGCATCCTTCGCTGGAATGAAATCCTGCGCGACCTCGTAGCAAAACACAACCTGCCTCCGTACCAGGATGAGGATGGATCCTATCCATTCCCGAACGCCGCCAACCCGCTGGCCTATCCCCTGTTCCCTTTTGCCAACCCACCCTATGCGGCCCGTGCCTATGCCTATGTAAGCGCGGCGCAGTATGATGCACTGGTGGCAGCCTGGCATTACAAGGGTCAGTACAACCGGACTGCGGTTTACCGGGTTGATTCAACCATCAAAGTGCTGGTACCAAAATCAACACTCCCTTCCTATCCTTCCGAGGATGCGGTGATAGCAGGTGCTGCGGTGGAAATGCTGAAACTTCTTTTCCCCGGCGACCAGGACTATATCATGGCCAAAGCGGCGGAGCATAAATTATCAAGGTTGATTGCCGGAGCCAATGTGCGTAGCGAGCTCGAAGCCGGTGAAGCCCTTGGAAAAGCCGTTGCTTCCAAATTCCTAACCCGCGCCCGTGGCGACCGTGCAGGTGCAGCCGCAGGTAACCAGGCGGGATGGACCAAACTGGAAACGGATTGTGTGGCACGTGGTGAAACTCCATGGTTCAGTCTCGAGTTCCCCAAACGTCCGCCCATGTTGCCGGTCTATGGAAAGGTAAAAGCATTCCTCTTTGATTCACTGACGGCTGTTTCCCTGCGTCCCGGCCCGCCCCCCTCAGTCCACAGCGAGCAGATGAAAAAAGAAACCGAAGAGATCGCAGCATATGTAAAGAACCCCACACGCGAGAACATCCGTATCACCCACTTCTGGGCAGATGGCGTGGGTACCTTTACGCCTCCCGGTCACTGGGATGCGATTGCGGCCGAGGATTTCATTACCAAAAATTTCAGCGAAGTACGCTGGGCGCGAAATATGGCACTGGTGAATATGTCGCTTATGGATGCCGGTATCGTATGCTGGGATACAAAATATTTCTATTTCAACCCACGCCCTTCACAGATGGATAAGGGTATCAAGACCCTGACCGGCGTGCCTAATTTCCCCGCCTATATCTCCGGCCACTCCACTTTCAGTGGTGCTGCGGCAACGATCCTGGGACATATCATCCCGGAAAGGAAAGCGGCCTATGATGCCATGGCACTCGAAGCATCGAAGTCGAGGATGGTCAGTGGCATTCACTTCCGCAGTGATTGTGAAAAAGGCATTGAGGTTGGTAACAACATTGGAAACTATGCGATCCAGCGCGCATTGAATGATGGCGCTGAGTAATAAGTATTTTTTTTACAGTTTTTTGGTATAAGCATTAACGGCGTTGTAATTCCTTACGGACGCCTTTTTTTCTTTTTACCGGAAACCAAAAGTGACCAGTTGATGAAAAGATCCATTTCCCTGCTTGTTGTTATTGGTCTCGGTTCAGCTGCCGCTGCGCAGGAAAAACAGGACACCCTCCAGTACAGGCCGATCGACAGTGTAGTGGTGATGTCATTTATGCGACAGAACAATATCACACCGCTTCCAGCTACCCAGGGAACCTTTCTCTTTGGCGGTAAAAAATCGGAAGTAATCAGCCTCTTGCAGATTCCCGCAGATATCACCAACAAAACCGGTCGCCAGGTATTTGCCAAGGTGCCGGGAGTTTTTGTGTATGATATGGATGGCGCGGGCAACCAGGTGAATATTGCCGCCCGCGGCCTGGATCCGCACCGCGGATGGGAATTCAATATCCGCAAGGACGGTGTGGTCACCAACTCGGATATGTATGGTTACCCTGCAAGCCACTACAGCATGCCCCTGGAAAGTATCGAACGCATCGAGCTGGTGCGTGGTACCGGGTCATTGCAGTATGGTGCCCAGTTTGGCGGAATGCTCAACTATGTAAGCAAGCAGGGGGACAGCACCAGGCGTTTTTCTTTTGAAAATATTTCCTCTGTGGGTTCCTATAATTTGCTCAGTACCTATAATGCCGTGGGTGGTAAGGTTGGGAAATTCCGCTACTACGGATATATCTATCGCAAGTCGAGGGACGGGTACCGCGACAATGAACACACGGATTCAGAAGCCGAAGGGCTCTCGGTGGTCTACGAACCAAACTCCCGGTTTAATGTAAAGATTGACTGGGCAAGGTCGAAATACAAATACCGTATTCCCGGCGCGCTGAACGACAGCATGTTTGCTGCGAATCCCCGCCAGGCAACGCGATCAAGGAATTTTTTCAGTCCCGATATACATGTGCCATCCATCACGCTTAACTGGAAGGTGGCCGGCCAGACGAAGATCAGCCTGGTTACTTCTGCCGTGCTTGGCCGTCGCAACAGTGTAATGTGGGACAAACCCACCAATGTAATGGATACCATCAATGCATCGACGCTGAACTATAACAACAGGCAGGTGGATATCGACCGGTTCAATAGTTACACCACCGAGTTGCGTGTGGCGCAGGACTACCGTCTCGGTAAACAGACCAGCACGCTGGTAACTGGTGTACAGTATATGAATAATGACCTGCACCGTACGCAACAGGGGAAAGGCACCATCGGGACGGAATACGACCTGTCACTGGTTGATCCGGTCTGGGGACGGGATGTACACCTGAAGACCAGCAATATTGCATTGTTTGCAGAAAACAGTTTCCGCCTTACCGATAAGTTGTCCGTGAATGCAGGTGCGCGTGTGGAAGTGGGCGAAACTAAAATGAGCGGCACCATCGTGTATTATCCAACCGACCAGATTCCTGTCAGCATGGAACACAATTTCCCGCTGCTTGGCGTGAGTTTTTCCTATAAACCGAAAGACGGACTGGAATTATACGGGGGTTACTCACAGGCCTATCATCCGATGTTGTTCAAGGACCTGATCCCGACCTCTACTTTTGAAAGGGTGGACCCGGATATCAGTGATGCAAAAGGCTACAATGCCGAGATCGGCACGCGTGGCAGTTTCCGTTCGATCCGGTGGGACATCACTGGTTTCCTGCTCGGGTATGACAACCGTTTCGGAACGCTTTCCGGGATAGACGCCAGCAACCAGTTTTATACTTACCGCACCAATATCGGCAACTCGCTCACCAAAGGCCTCGAAGTGTTTGTGCAGGGCGACTGGTTACTGGGTAAAAAAGCTGGCATCTCGGTATTTACCTCCACTGCATTTACCGAAGCCCGCTATACCGATGCATCGGTTAAATCCGGGAATGCCAACATTGATATCCGCGGCAACCGGGTGGAGAGCTCGCCTTCCCTGATCACCCGCAATGGTGTGAGCCTTCGTTACCGCAAATTTGTGATTGGGGCGTTGTACAGTTATACCGCCAGGACCTATGCCGATGCACTGAATACGATCGTGCCACCGGCGGCCACCGGTGCTACGGGCATGGTGCCGTCCTACGGCCTGCTTGACCTGAATGCATCGTTCCGCTTTACTTCGAGCCTTGAAGTAAGACTGAATGTGGGCAACGTAACGGACATGGACTATTTCACCAAACGCCCGACCTTTTATCCTGGTCCCGGCATCTGGCCTTCCGATGGCAGGAATGGTACGATGACGCTGGTAGTGCGTTTGTAACCTTTTTAATATGCTCCACAACCCGCTACCCGGTTTGAAATGGGTAGCGGGTTTTTTTCATGTATGTCCCTGCGGGAAAAAAGGCCAACGGGTTTATTTCGGAAAAGTGTATATTATTGTGTACTTGGAACGCCTTATAAACGATTACTGTCCATGCAGCAGAGCACGCTAAAAAAATTATCGGAAGTGTTAGGTCTCAGTATTTCCACGGTATCCCGGGCACTGAAAGACCACCCGGATATTTCGGCCGGCACCAAATCGAAGGTCAGGGAACTTGCCGAGCTGATGGAATACGAACCCAATGGCAATGCGGTGCAGCTGCGCACGCGACAGAGTAATGTATTGGGAATCCTTGTGCCGGTGATCAATAATTTTTTCTACGATTCATTCATTTCGTCTGTGGAGGAAGAAGCCCGGCAGCACGGGTATTCCATCCTGATCATGCAGTCAAGGGACAGTCTCCAGCTCGAAACATCCAGTCTTCATTTGTTCCGCAAGAAGATGGTGATGGGTTTGTTTGCTTCCATTTCAACGGAGATTGAGGACATGGCGCCATTCCAGAAACTGAAAGAGCTGGATGTGCCGCTTGTTTTTTTCGACCGTGTGCCTGAACAGGCGGGATTGATCAAGGTTTGTATGGCTGATGAAATATCCGCGGCTATCGCTGCGGATGCGATTATTGCCAAGGGGAAAAAATCGGTGCTGGGCCTGTTTGGCCATCCCCATCTCAGTCTCTCGCGTAAACGGGTAAATTCCTTCCGGGAAACACTCACCGGCAAGGCACCCGGAATACATTTTGATATTGATTATCCCGAAAATATTGAAGAGTCCAAACGATGCGCCCTGCGCTGGCTTGCCGGTGAAAGGAAATACGATGTGATTTTCTGCATGGGCGATCTCATCCTGATAGGGGTGATGCATGCGGTGCATGAACTGAATCTCCGCATCCCGGAGGATATCGCGATAATCGGGATCAGCAACGGCCTCATACCCACATTTTACAACCCGAAGATCACCTACGTCGAAACCAGCGGGTACAAACTCGGCAAACTCGCTTTTTCACAGATGCTTGCCTGTATAAGGGGTGAGGAGGTGGAAGAAGAGGTATTTGTGGAGTCAATGCTGGTTGAAGGGGGATCGCTATAAGAACGATAAATATAAATGCCTGCCATGTCAAACTTCCGGATCAAAGCCTCCTTGTTCCTCAACTACTTCGTGTTTGCAATCCTGCTCAACAGTGTGGGGACGGTGATCCTGCAGGTGCAGGCAAATTTTGATATTGCAAAGGCGGATGCATCGATACTGGAGGCTTTCAAGGACCTGAGTATCGCCACGGCCTCCTTTTTTGTTGCTTCTTATGTGGTCAGGATCGGATACAAGCGGACCATGCTGATTGGTCTTGCCCTGGTCACCCTTGCCTGCCTCGCGATGCCCAGTCTTCCGTCATTTCTCTCGACAAAACTTCTGTTTGCCACCGTGGGTGTGGGTTTTGCAATGATCAAGGTGACGGTGTATTCGACCATTGCACTGGTGACAAAAGATGAAAAGGAGCACCTCAGTTTTATGAGTTTCCTCGAATCGTTTTTTATGGTGGGTATTATGACCGGGTATTTCCTGTTTGGCGCCTTTGTGGACAATGAGAATCCGAAGTCGACCGAATGGTTCCGGGTGTACTACCTGCTTGCGGGTCTTGCCCTGCTGGCATTCCTGTTGCTGCTGACCACACCGCTGGATGAATCACCGGTGAAAAAATCGCAGGTCGCCGCTTCACTCGCCGGGGATTTTGTGGACATGTTCCGACTGCTCCTGCTGCCACTGGTACTGGTATTTATTGTCAGCGCATTTTTTTATGTGCTGATCGAGCAGAGTGTCATGAGCTGGTTGCCTACTTTCAATAAGGATGTGATCAAACTTTCCACCAGTCTCAGTGTACAGATGGCCAGTATACTCTCGGCATCCTTTGCGCTAGGCCGGTTCCTCGGGGGGATCCTGCTGCGCCGGTTCAACTGGCTGGTTGTACTCGCCGGTTGTCTTGCAGGGGCCGCCGCGCTGGTATTCATAACGGTGCCAATGACGAGGGGGTTGAGCACCGCACCGATCAGCTCGCTCGCCGATGTACCATTTGTTGCTTATGCTTTCCCGCTGATTGGCCTGTTCCTTGCACCTGTCTATCCGGCAATCAATTCGATCATACTGAGCAACCTTCCCAAACACCAGCACAGTTCGATGGCCGGGCTGATTGTTTTATTTTCCGCACTTGGCGGCACAACCGGCTCGATCATCACGGGTCATATTTTCGGGGCATACGGCGGACAGACTGCCTTTTATTTTTCCCTGGTGCCGATGACCATACTCGCGGTCACGCTGTTTGTTTTCAGGCGACTGCAGGTCAGGTCCGGCAAACCTGCTGGTATTGAAATGAAGGGCGGTCACTGAGCTATCGATCCATAAACACCATTACGATGTATTACGAACAATACCATTTATTCAGGGATGTGCAGATGCAACAGGTGTTCCCTGACGGAAAAACATTTGTTGACTGCCGCCCGCGCGAACCGATGGAGCTGCTGGAGGACCGTTATCTCCGGGAAAAACACCTGCCCGGTTTTTCCCTGAAACAATTCGTAGACGATCATTTTGAAGTGCCGGTACCGATGCAGCAGGATTATGTGCTGAAACCGGGAAGCACCGTGCGTGAACATATTGAAGCCCTCTGGGATAAACTGGTGCGGCCACAGTCGGATGGCACCGGTTCGAAACTTGCACTGCCGTACAAGTTTGTGGTGCCGGGCGGACGTTTCGGGGAAATGTATTACTGGGACACTTATTTCACCATGCTTGGCTTGCAGGTGTCCGGCCGCCGGGATGTATTGCAGGGCATTGTTGATAATTTCTCCCACCTGATCGACAGCGTTGGTTACATTCCCAATGGAACGAGGAACTATTTTATCGGACGCTCACAGCCGCCTTATTTTTCCCTGATGTTGCGTCTGCTGGCGGACGAAACCGGTGATATCAGCCTCCGGCGTTACCTGCCACAGCTTGAAAAGGAGTACCAGTTCTGGATGAAGGGCGTTGGTGAAATGGGACCAGACGATCGTGCCGCATTGCATGTGGTGCGAATGGAAAATGGCGAACTGCTGAACCGGTACAAAGATGAAAATGATACGCCGCGACCCGAATCGTACCGCGAAGATGTGGAAATGGCGCAGGGCAGGGATGAGAGGCAGGTGTACCGCGACCTGCGTGCCGGCGCTGAATCGGGATGGGACTTCAGCAGCCGCTGGTTCCGCGATGGTAAAAGTTTTGATACCATCCATACTACGGAGATCATACCAGTAGACCTCAACTGCCTGCTCTGGCACCTGGAGCAGACCCTGTCTGATACTTTCGGACTCGCAGGGAATGCGCAGGAGAAAGCACGTTACGAAGTGCTGGCGGCAAACAGAAGGGATGCCATCAACCGGTATCTCTGGGATGAACTGAAGGGTTTTTATTTTGACTACGACTTTGTTGCCGGTGCCGGTACCGGTGCGTTGACGATAGCAGCAGCTACGCCTCTTTATTTTGGACTTGCTACTGCCGAACAGGCAAAGCTGGTGTCGATGGTGATTGAGGAACGGTTCCTGGTCGATGGCGGTGTGCTGACCACACTTGAGCAAAGCGGCCAGCAATGGGATGCACCCAATGGCTGGGCGCCGCTGCAGTGGATTACTATCCGGGGGCTGGACCGTTATGGATTCACTGGTCTCGCCGCTGAAATTGCCCACCGATGGATCCGGCTCAACACGCAGGTATTTGAACGCACGGGCAAGCTGATGGAAAAATACAATGTCGTGAATGCTTCACTCGATGCCGGTGGCGGCGAGTACGAAGGCCAGGATGGTTTTGGCTGGACCAACGGAGTGTTGCTGAAACTGATGCAGCTCTATGGAAGTTAGGCCGAAGCCTTTTCCGTAATAGCCGGCTGGTGCGCGAGGATAAATGAAATCAGCTCATCCAGTGAAATATCAATCCGTGCCACGGCGTCACTGATATCATCCCGGCTTACCTGTGCAGCGAATGACGGGGTTTTCAGTCGTTTTAACACACTCTTCAATTCAAGGCCTGCATATTTATCCGGACGGATCAATGCTGCAGCGTGGATCAGCCCGGAGAGTTCATCAAATGCATAGATCATTTTATCCATGTTGCTCACGGGCTCCACCCCAAAGTATCGTGGTCCGTGTGATGCGATGCAGTGTAATACATCCGGATCCACATTCCGGCTTTCCAGTTCCTCAATGATTTTTATACAATGCTGGTCCGGATATTTTTCCCAATCCGCATCATGGAGCAATCCTGCGAGCTCCCAGGCCCATGAAGTATTTTCACCGGCATTCTCTTTTTCCCTCGCCCAGGCACCCATCAGTCCGCCTACCTGTTTCATATGTAAACGGAGCCGTTCATTCGGTACCCATTCTTCCAGCAACTGGTTTGCCTCTTCGCGGGAAAGGAGATTGCCTTTATTAACAGGGTCACCAAATGTGGAGCGACGGAGGTCATGTGTAAGCATAATGAAATGTGTTGAGGCAAAGATAGCGACTCCGGAAAATTTTTCGCTCCTGAAGCCGTAATGCAAGCTGGTAAAGGATTGCAGGGCAGTGCGTTAAAACAGGGTCTCGTAGTTATACGATACCGGGTGCGGGAGTTTTTACGAAAAAAAGTATCGGAAAACTTGCATCTGCCAGACGGGTATATTACTTTGGTCTCTCCAACGCCCAACCCTACGAAAGCAACGAAATCCGACCGTGAAGCAGCCTCCGACCAGGGATTGTCCTGTCGACTGCCTTTACTTTTTCTCGGCCTCATTGTTTTGCTGGGTTCATAGAACTTGAATTTACTACCAAGTCCAATGAACAGACCGTACCTAAACAGCAAACATGAAAGCAATTTTTACCCAAACACAAACAAGGGTCAGCGCACTGGTAGTAGCGTTCATCCTGATTACCCAAACCGGTTTTGGCCAGACGGCCCAGTCAAGCACCCAGTCAGCGGAGGACGATGATGACAGCAGTAATGTGCTGAAGTCGGGGCTCGTATTTGTTGATCCCGAACTGAAGTCAGGTACAGCCCTGCAAAAGGGTGCCGTTTACCTTTTCCGCCAGGTGTCCAAAGAACTGGATGCCACGGTTACCATTGAAGACCTGGTAAATGGTGCAAGGGTAACAAAGATCGATGACAACGGGGAGAAGGTCGGGTATCGCGACGCTTTCCAACCGGAAGTGAAGGCCGGTGGTATCATTGGCCGATCGTACGCGCAATTCCGCGTGAATTTTTTCCGCACCGGCACTGAGATCCCGCAACTGGTGCAAAGCCTTAATGCCACTGCACTGGACATTGACGGAAGTGCCCACCTCAAGGAATTCGCCGATATCGAAATGGGCGAAGGCGCCAAAGCCCAATACAAAGGGAGCGGCCTTCTCGATATCTCGCTGCTGAACCTGCTGCTTGGCAAGTTCCGCGCGGAAAACATCCTCGGTATTGAGCGCGACGGGATTGACACCCTTGCTTTCGGAAATATGTACACCGCTTCCAACACGGCAGTGTCGGGTTTTATGGTCCGTTACGGATCTGTTGCCCTTACTCCCAGCAATTCCGCACGTCAGTTCAGCATGTATATGAAAGGCTTTGCCTATCCCGACCAGATCACACTTCCCGTCAGCCTGAAATCATTCACGGCCGAACTGCACAACAGCCAGGTCAGCCTGAAGTGGACCAGCACCTGGGAAAAAGAAGTACATTATTATATGGTCGAACGTAGTGTGGATGGAAAGGAATATAAAGAGGCCGGACTGGTATTTGCCAATGGCAACAGCACCAGCGACCAGTCCTACCGTTTCAGCGAACAGTCATCCGTTGCCGGCAAATCACAGGTCCTGTACTACAGGTTGAAGGCGGTGGACAGCGACCGGAAAATCCAGTACTCCAATGTGCGGATCATCCATGTGGGCGGTAAGGACGAACGGGAAGTACAGGTGCTTATGTATCCGAACCCAGTGACTACGCAGGTGGTGGTGACCTTGCCAGGCGGATGGCAGGGCAAAAAAGTAAAATATGAGTTGCTCAACAGCAGCGGCCAGCTCGCGGTCAGGTCTGAACCAGGGGCTGCCAGCCAGAGCGAGACGATCAATATGTCCGGATTACCCACCGGAATCTATGTACTGCGGGTCAGCTGCGGGGCCGAAACCAGCCAGCAGAAGCTCGTCAAACGATAAAAAAATCAGAACTTCGAAGTTGAGGCCGGGTCATGGGACCCGGCCTTTTTTGTGGGCCGGCGGGTGCGGGAGCGGCGTTTTTA
>SEAD01000098.1 GCA_004173355.1 Chitinophagaceae bacterium
CAGGAATCCAGGACCGAGACCATCGCGGTGAACGGCAATTGTGGTATGTGCAAAAACAATATCGAAAAAGCTGCGAAGTCTGCCGGTGTGACCGATGCCAGCTGGGACCAGGAAAAGAAGGTCCTGACCGTTTCCTATAACCAAACCGCAACTTCAAATAAAAAGATCCAGGATGCAGTAGCCGTTGCGGGTTATGATACAAAGGATGTACGCGCAACGGATGCGGCTTACAAAAAGCTGCATGGTTGCTGCCAGTACGATCGCGATACAAAGGGAAGTAAAGGGGACAAGGGCGAAAAAGGCAGTAAGGGCGACAAAAATGCAAAAGAAGTAAAGCAGGATACGCAGGCTGCGGCAGGTGAAGCAAAATCATGTTGCTCAAAAGACGCCACAGCCGCTGCTGATACAAAGAAAGCATGCTGCGCGAAGGAAGAAACTGCTGTGGCTTCAAATGGCAAAGCGAAAAGCTGTTGTGCGAAGGATTAATCAACCCCCAAAAAGAAAAGTATGAAAAAGTTAATGATGCTGGGGATGGTTTGCCTGATGGCACTGGCTGCCGGTGCGCAGTTCACCAAGGCTGAGTTGCATGCTACGGGGCTGACCTGTGCAATGTGTAACAACGCCATCAACAAGGCGCTGCAGGCACTTCCCTTTATACAATCGGTGAAATCAGATATCAAAAATTCCTCCTTCCATGTGGTATTCAGGGACGGGCAGGAAGTGAATCCGGATGCAATGAAAAAAGCGGTGGAAGATGCCGGTTTTTCCGTTGGCAAACTGGAATTATATGGCAATGAACAGCCGCTGAGTGTGGGCGATGATAAACATGTAACCATTGGCAAGTCAGTGTATCATTTTGTCAACGTCGGTGACCGCCAGCTCAATGCTGATACAAAACTGATGATCATCGACAAGGATTTTATCAGTCACAAACAATTCAAAAAGATCAGTGCATCCACAAAGATGGACTGTATCCAGACCGGTAAGGCTGGTTCATGCTGCACGGATGCAGGTGTACCAGAGAATGCCCGGGTATATCATGTGACGATCTAAATGGTATTCCCCGCCCCTGTGGCGGGGAATATTTTAATTGAACGGAATGAAAATCTATCAGATAATAACCTCCCTCGCGCTGCTGCTGCAGGTTGCTGCAGTCAATGCACAACAGGCGCCACGCGGGCAGGAAGTTCCGAATATCGCGGATCCCCGGTTGCAGGTAAAACTCCCGGATGTGAATGGTGACAGTCTTTCCCTGATTTCCTATAAAGGCAAGGTGGTGCTGCTCGACTTCTGGGCGAGCTGGTGTATGCCCTGCCGCGCTGCGAATAAAAAGCTGGTGAAGATTTATTCGAAGTATAAGGACAAAGGCTTCGAAGTGTACGGCGTGTCGCTGGACGAAGAACAGAAAGACTGGGTAAAGGCCATCGCAAAGGATAAGATCACCTGGCTGCAGGTGCGCGAACACGGCAATGCATGGGAAGCGAAGGTTGCGCAGCAATGGGCGATCTCGGCCATCCCGACCAGTTTCCTCATCAATAAGAAGGGCGATATCGTGGCGATGAATCTCGAATCTGATGAACTGGAAAAAGCCGTGAAGGAACTACTGGAGGAATAACCAGGCATCCAACATGAAACAAATACTGATCTTCCTGTTACTGTGCTGCAAACTGCAGGTACAGGCCCAGGAATTATATGTGTACACCGACCCCGCATCAAATATCCCGGCACGATCGGTGGCCGCTAAACTCAGCGCTTCCTATACCCCGGCGCAACTTCCATATGACCGGTTTATGCAGCGTTACCTGGTCGAAGCGCAGGCAGGCATCAGCAAAAAACTGATGGTGAAAGCCGGTACGGGTTTCGGGAATGTGCATACCGATGATTTACGCTGGGAGTCGGTTTACCTCTATGGGAAGTACCGTTTCCTGTCCATTGATGAATCACACCGGCATTTCCGGATGGCCGTTTTCGCTGATGGCGCCTATACCCGCAATGATTTCCATTTTGATGAGGTGGGTCTAACAGGGGATAAATCCGGGATCCAGGCGGGAGTCATCGCAACGCAGTTGTGGAACCGTTTTGCCCTTTCGGGTACGGTCAGCCATACGCAGGTGCTGCATGGGTCCCGGAATTCAAAAGATGTATCCTATGTGCCATCCAGGATTTACCAGGTGATGGGCTATTCACTTTCAGGTGGGTACCTGCTGTTTCCCGTGCAGTATACAGATTATAAACAGACGAACCTGAACCTGTACGGCGAGATCCTTGCGCAGCAGGCGCTCGACCGGAGCGCGTACTTTGTGGACTTTGCACCGGCGGTACAACTGATCTTCAACAGCAATACCAAACTGAACCTTGGTTACCGTTTCCAGCTCTCCGGGGATATGGAACGCATGGCTCGGAATAGTTTTATGGTAAGTATTGAACGTACATTCCTAAATGCACTGAAATGACCGAAGTCAGCATCAGGAATATGGTCTGCCCGCGCTGCATCAGTTCGGTGGAAGCCATCTTCCACCATGCCGGCACGGGCGCCGCTGAAGTGTCACTCGGCAAAGTGCGGCTGCCGCAGCCGTTAAGTCCGACGGATGAGGAGAAGGTCCGGCAGGCCTTGCTGGATGCGGGTTTTGAATGGCTGGATGATCCGCGGTTGCAGCTGGTATCCCAGGTGAAAAACGAGATCACTGCACTTGTACAATCCGGAACGCTTGATGAAATGAACGATACCCTGTCGGTTTACCTGTCGCGTAAACTACTGCGCGATTACCATACGCTGAGCGTGTTGTTTTCATCCATGGAAGGCACAACGATTGAGCAGTATTTTATCCTGCAGAAAATAGAAAAGGTAAAGGAGTGGATCCAGTACAAAGAGTATACGCTCAGCGAAATGGCTATCCGGCTCGGATACAGCAGTGTGGCACACCTCTCCTCACAGTTCAGGAAAGTGACCGGAATGACCCCTTCGGCGTTCGGTCAATCAGGTACTGAAGCCAGGCGCCCGATTGACGGACTTTAGTTCCCTACGAATTATATAAAACATACCACGGGTTTTGTAACAGCCGGGGCTGGTTATAATCGGAGTTTTGTGTAAAATAATCGTATGACCCATGACTATTCCATTACGGGTATGACCTGCGGTAAATGTGTGGCAAAAGTGAAAAGCGGGTTGCTGAAAACCGCCGGGGTACTTTCCGCGGATGTTTCGCTGGAAGATAAGTCTGCCCGGATAACGATGGACAAACATATCAGCCTGCCGCTGTTGCAGGAGGCAGTATCAGGTGCAGGGGCTTACACTATTTCTGCGCGGGACGCGGGTAGCCAGGATATGGAGGATCCGTCCCCCGATGTTTCCTATCGCCCCATCCAACTGATTTTTGGTTACCTGTTACTGGTGACTGTATTACTGCAATGGCGCAACGGTTTTGACCTGATGGCGGCCATGCAGGTATTTATGGGAGGATTTTTCCTGGTGTTTTCATTTTTCAAACTCATGAACCTGCGGGGCTTTGCGGAGGGTTATGGCACCTATGATATTGTGGCGGCGGTACTTCCGGCCTGGGGGTTCATCTATCCGTTTGTTGAGCTTGTGCTGGGTCTGGCCTTTATAACAGGTATTGCCCCGCTGGCGGTCAACATCCTCACACTGTTCGTGATGGGTATCAGCAGCATCGGGGTGATCCGGTCGGTGATGCAGAAACGCCAGGTGCAGTGCGCCTGCCTTGGTACCGTGATCCGGTTGCCGCTGGGGAAAGTGACCCTGGTTGAAGATTTGCTGATGGTAGTAATGAGTGCGGTTATGATCCTTTATTATATTTCAATGTAAAATCCGGTTTATGCGTTTATTGATTCCTGTATTACTACTGGTTATGATGTCTTCTGCCGCTACGGCCCAGCATCACCACGAAGAAAAGAAGGATACGGTGCCGGTGATGACACATCCTTCGTCCGACAGCACTGCCCATAAAGGGCACAAAGGCATGGAGCATGATATGCATCCGAAGGATCACGGCGGGGATCACTTTATGTCACATGCATTTTCCCTGAATCTCCCGATGAACCGGAATGGGTCGGGTACTTCCTGGTTGCCGGATGCTTCGCCGATGTATATGTATATGACCGGGAAAAAAGCGATGTGGATGTTTCACGGATCGGCGTTCCTGCGGTATACGAATACGGGCCTGTTTGAAAAGACCGGTCGCAGTGCCTCCCGCCTCGACGCACCCAACTGGTTTATGGCCATGATGAACAAACGTGTTGGGAAAAAGGGACTGTTTACGGCAAAGGCGATGCTGAGTCTCGATCCGCTCACGATCGGCGGGCAGGGATATCCGTTGTTGTTCCAGTCGGGCGAGACCCACAACGGCAATCCGCTGGTAGACCGCCAGCACCCGCATGATCTTTTTTCCGAACTCAGTGTGGGGTATAGTTATGCAATCAGCCGTGATGTGGATCTCTTTGGCTATGTGGGTTATCCGGGTGAGCCGGCGCTGAGTGCACCTGCCTTTATGCACCGGGTTTCGGCCATGAACAATCCCGACGCACCATTGGGTCACCACTGGCAGGATGCCACCCATATTACATTTGGCGTGGGTACGCTGGGGTTCCGGTACAGGCAGTTCAAGCTGGAGGGTTCGGCATTTAACGGGCGCGAGCCGGACGAAGAGCGATACGGGTTTGACAGGGCGCGGCTCAACAGTTTCAGTTACCGGCTCTCCTGGAATCCCTCACGCAACTGGGCCACCCAGTTTTCCCAGGCATTTATTGAATCGCCGGAAGCCTTACATCCCGGGGAGGATGTGACAAGGACGACGGCTTCGGTGCTGTATTCCCGGTCGCTTGCCGCTGGCAGGCAGCTGGATGCTGCGCTGGTGTGGGGTCTCAATGATAAAGGGGCTGATCACCGGGAACATTCAGTCCTGCTGGAGTCGAACCTGCAGATGTCCCGGTCCGCGCTGTACCAGCGCTATGAATTTGTGCAGAAGTCAGGTGAGGAGCTTGGCCTCGAGTCGGAAATTGGTCATTCAGCCGTTGATGTGCATGCATTTACTGTAGGGTATAACCACCGGATCCTGGATCTCGGTGTCCTTGAACTGAGTGGTGGTGGCCAGGCGGTTTTCCAGTTACCCGCAACGGAACTGAAGCCGTTTTACGGCAGTTTTCCCGTAGGGGGACAGCTTTACCTGCAGCTCCGTCCGAAGCGGTCGCGGATGTAGGTTTTTGGGTGGACAAACAAAATTTTTTTCTTTTGGATTGCCTGTTACATTTGCTCCCCCAAAAGAGAGAGAACCTATGGAGATGAAATATGCCAGCCAGATTGCGTCAGAACTCAACATCGCCCTCAAACAGGTAAACAGTGTGAACGACCTGCATGCCGAGGGTTCAACTATCCCCTTTATCGCCCGTTACCGGAAGGAAGCCACAGGCAACCTGGACGAGGTGGTGATCGGGGATGTTATCGAAAAAATCAAATATTATACTGAGCTCGAGAAGAGGAAAGAAACCGTACTGAAGACCATTACGGATTTGGGTAAAATGACCCCTGAACTCGAAAAGCGGATCACCAATACCATCAGCGCTACCGAACTCGAAGATATCTACCTGCCCTACAAACCCAAACGTAAGACCAAGGCCACAGTGGCCATTGAAAAAGGGCTTGAACCATTGGCTAAACGCCTGTTTGCCGAAGAAGAACTGGATGTGGACGCGGTTGCCGGTGAGTTTGTAAAAGGTGAGGTAAAAGATAATGCAGATGCCCTGCAGGGTGCCCGCGATATTATGGCGGAATGGGTGTCGGAAAATGAACAGGCAAGGAATATTGTACGGAAGCTGTTCCAGGAAGAAGGTAAACTTTCTGCACGGGTGCTCACAACCAAAAAGGATGATCCGGAAGCACAGAAATACCGCGACTACTTTGAATTTGCCGAGCAGCTGTCGGATAGTCCTTCCCACCGTGTACTGGCCATCCGCCGGGGGGAGAAGGAAGGTTATCTTATCATGGATATTAATGTGGACAAGGACACCGCGCATGAATCGCTGAAGCGGAGTTTTGTCAAAAGTTCCAATGCCGCATCCAAACAGCTCGGTCTCGCTATAGAAGATTCCTTCAACCGCCTGTTGAAGTCATCCATCGAAAACGAATACCGCGTCAGCAGCAAGACAAAGGCGGATGAGGAAGCAATACGTGTATTTGCCGAGAACCTCCGGCAGCTGCTGCTTGCATCGCCACTGGGCAATAAGCGCGTGATGGCGATCGATCCGGGTTTCAGGACGGGTTGCAAAACCGTGTGCCTCGATGAGCACGGCACTTTCCTGAAGTACAACACCATTTTCCCCCATGCACCGCAGAACGAATGGCAGACTGCATCACACACGATAAAGGAGCTGGTTGCGAAATACGATATCGAAGCTATTGGTTACGGTAATGGAACGGCAAGCAAGGAAACCGACACGCTGGTGCGCAGTATCGATTTTGGTCGTCCTGTGGCCATTTTCATGGTCAATGAATCGGGTGCCTCGATCTACTCTGCCAGTGAAGTGGCGAGGGAAGAATTCCCGGAGGAGGATGTGACGGTCCGTGGCGCGATCAGTATCGGCCGCAGGCTGCTGGATCCGTTGAGTGAACTGGTAAAGATCGATGCAAAAAGTATTGGTGTGGGACAGTATCAGCACGATGTAAACCAGACCAGGCTCAAGGAAGCGCTGGACCAGGTAGTGGAAAGCTGTGTAAACTTTGTGGGTGTGGATCTCAACACGGCGAGTAAACACCTGCTCACCTATGTATCGGGGCTGAGTTCGACTGTTGCAAAAAATATCGTGGAATACCGCACCAAAAACGGTGGTTTCAAAACGCGTGAGGAACTGAAAAAAGTGTCGATGCTGGGGCCGAAAGCCTTCGAGCAGTGTGCGGGCTTTTTAAAAGTATCCGGCTCAGAGAACCCGCTGGATAATTCGGCAGTGCATCCGGAAAGTTATCATGTGGTGCAGGCAATGGCAGCAAAAGTGAACAGTGGGGTGGATGAGCTGATCCGCAATGCAGAGCTCCGCAAGCAACTGAAGTCGCGCGATTTTGTGACGGAGTCGATCGGACAATTTACGATCGAGGATATCATGAAGGAATTGGAAAAACCCGGTCGTGATCCACGTTCGGTCATCGAGGAATTCCGTTTTGCCGATGGCGTGAGTGCGATGTCCGATCTCAAAGTGGGCATGAAGGTGCCGGGTATTGTAACCAATATTACCAATTTCGGTGCGTTTGTGGATGTGGGTGTGAAACAGGATGGGCTGGTGCATATCTCGCACCTGAGTAACCGTTATATCAGCGACCCGAATGAAGCAGTGAAGCTCAACCAGAAAGTAATGGTTACCGTACTGGAAGTGGATCCGGGTCGCAAGCGTATTTCCCTTTCCATGAAAGACGCAGGTGAACGTCCGCCCCAGGGTGGCGGCAACCGCGACCAGAATCGCGGTGCTACGGGTAAACCTGGCGGCAAGGCGCCTGCGAAACCCGCGCCGGTCAATGCTTTCCAGGCAAAGCTGATGGAACTGAAAGGGAAGTTCAAGGATTGATCAATAACCCGGAGGGAGGTCCGGGTACAACTTATAGTGATCCCGCGTTACAATCGTAACGCGGGATTTTTATTACCGGTAATCCTCACGCACCGGATTGAACACGTCGATCAGCTTGCAGTCGCTGATGGCTTTTGCTCCATGTAACACATTGGAAGGGATGACCTGCACTGCACCCGGGCGGAGGGTGACGAGTTCGTCGCCGATTTTCATTTCCAGTTCCCCTTCGATAATATAGGTGATCTGTTCGTGTACATGGTTGTGCGCGGGCAGGTCGGATCCGGCCTTGATAAGTACGAGTCCAAAACTCATCGACTCACCGTGTTTGTAATAGCCGGTTATTCCGTTTACGAGTTCAAGCGGTTTGATATCCGTGATCATTTCCATATTGTATGTTTATTTCTGGAAGACGCAGAAACTGCCGCCTACCCATTCCTTGTCTTTATTGTAGCGTACCCCGATCATCTTGCCTTTGCTCAGGCGGGCGAGGTTATTGGTGGGCACCGGCCTCGCGTCCCCATCTTTCCAGAAATAGAAAATCCTTATTTCCGCCTTGGCGGGGATATCGGGTGTCTGGATGATATCGGCATATTTTACCTTGCGCTGCAGGATCCAGTTTTCCGGATCTTTTACCGCGTCGATATCTGCCTGGGTCAGGTCGATGATGACTCCCTGTCCCGCAAAAGAAAAAAGTGGTTTGAGTACATAGTTTTCCAGATCAGCCGGCACCTGGGTGACTTCGTTGAGGAAAAATGTCTGCGGTACATAGGGATGCCTGATCAGTGGTAATGTGTATTTGCTGATGCGGTAAAACCAGGATGGGTGCGGCACCCATTGTACATCGAGGTCTTCGAAAAAGATGTTCCCTTTTTCACG
Organism: Chitinophagaceae bacterium; assembly: GCA_004173355.1. Lineage (GTDB taxonomy): Bacteria > Bacteroidota > Bacteroidia > Chitinophagales > Chitinophagaceae > JBEVJC01. The sequence continues at coordinate 8,443 of SEAD01000098.1, forward strand.
GACCTCGGGTGATTGCTGCCGGAGGTCATCAAAGATCACGCGGTTATAGATGCGTTTGACAAGCGTTTTTACACCATCGTTCACGTAATAAAGCTGGCGGCCTTCGCGGATCAGTTCGGTGATACAGACTGTTTTGATACCGGTATAATCTTCCGTGCAGTAAAAATCAATGCGTGTTTTTTGCTGGTGCGGGAATATTTCGAGGAGGATTACATTTTCAGGATCTTCCTTTCCGAGTATGATGTCTTTGAGTTCACGCAGGTAAGTCTCGCGGTTGAATTTGCCGAGATATGCATCATAGCCGGACGGCATCTCAAAGTGTTTACGGAATACATCGTCGATCAGCACTTCGTATGCGAACAGGGTAGGGAAGCCCTGCATTTCGATCAGTTGCGGTTCGTAATCGCCTTCTTCATTCTGGCAGATGCCGAAGTCGAAAGCGATAAAGTGTGAGTGGCTGTTTTCGTTTGGCACCTGCAGTCCGGGTGGGATTGCCTTGCTGGTCAGCTCGTTGAACTTTGGATCCACGATAATGTCCACGATGCTTTCACACGCATCGAGCAGCATATTGGTGAAATATTTCGTGACAAAGATCGGCGTCTCGGCTACCCGGAATTCGATAGCTCCCGGATGGGCGGCGTCCAGTTCCGCGAGAAAGGCCTTGTATTTTTCTTCGGAAAATGCAGCATTGAAAGCTTCGCGGATAGCAGGAACCATGCGGGTTTGTTTAACAACGTTTAAGTTACTGCATAGGGGTGTAGCGGCCAAAACTTAAAATGGTCTTCAGCAGATGGAGGCGTGAAACAATCAGGAAAGCACCGGCTCTTCAACCAGCTGCCCGACTGACTGGCTCAGGAAGTTCGGAAGGATATGGCTGTAGGTCCAGCGGATCTTGTCCGGGTCTTCCAGTTGCTCGATCATGCTGTTGAGTTTGTCCTCCCCGAAGTTTTCGATCACCACCTTGCGGCGTTCATCGGTCTGCAGGTGTTTGCTCATACCCATTGCATCGGCTTCGGGGTGAAACTGGGTACCGATCATCCACTGGTTGAAACGCACTGCCATCGCCGCCCGTTCGTAAGGTACATGCGGACGGTCTTTCTCGATACAGAGAAGTGCACCACCCATTTCATGGATGATCTTGTGGTTGGGCTGGATGACCTGGTAATCGCGGCTGTCAACCGCATAAAACGGGTCTTCAAGACCGCTGAACACCGGTTCTTCGCGACCCTCGTCGAGCATATGTACCGGGAATACGCCAAAGGAAGTGGAGCGTCTTTTATACACCACACCGGTATTGAAGAAGCGGCTTGCCAGCTGGTAGGAATGGCAGATAAAGAATACGTATTTCTTTTCGGTGTTGGATGGATTGGCATTCCACCGCATCATTTCATCCACCCAGCGACACCAGGCTATATCCCAGTCTTCAAAACGGGTCGATAACGGATCGCCGGGGCCACCACTGGAAATATAAATATCAAAGGAAGTGTCGGGTAGTTCGTTCTTCAGCCTCACATCAAATTCAGTTGTCAGCACATTCGTCCCGGTATCCTTTGACCAGTCAGAAATGATCTGGCGGATACAACGCATCCCCTGGTTGGGATGCCCTTCATAGAGGTCCAGGATTGCTATGCGAACGGTTCGGTTTTCGCTACTAAACATGCCGCAAATTTAGGTTATTTGATTTTAATGGGTTAAATGTTTGAACATCAATTCGTTGACGCGGGGAGTCATAACCCGGGACCTGGTTGGCGCCGTATTAATCCAGGAAGAAGTTGAATTTTTTGAGACGCGCCATGATCGCCCCGCGTGTGCGGTTCATATCCCGCGCGATCTGGCTGACTGGCTGGTCCAGCTGGTACAACCTGCGCAACTCTTTGTCCAGGTCGGTTGTCCAGGGCTGGTACGCATCTTTGGTATCCTGTGTTGACCGGCCCGGTAAAGTTTTTGCCGGCACACTGCGACCGGGACCAGCTGGTTTCACCCATGATCCGGATTTACCCGGAGTCTTTCCCTTGCCCGCGTTGGTACCTGATGGACGCTGGTAAGCGCCGGACACGGGCTGTTCCCGTTCATACGTAATTTCTTTTTTTACCGCCACCGGTTCAATGCATGTTGCCGGCGGGAAATTTTTCGGGAGAAGTGTTTCGGGAATGAGCAGTTTTGTTTTCGCGCGGGTGATGGCCACATACAGCAGGTTGACCTCCTCGTTGAGTTTTTTGAAGTCCGGCTGTTCGTTCTCCTCTTTGGTTTTTTCCAGTTTGGCTTCGGTCATAAAGTCATTGACGAGCAGTACCACGTCATACTCCATTCCCTTTGCGCGATGCACGGTACTGAATACCATATCCGCATTGGCCCGTTCCTTTTCATCGATATGCCGTCCTTTGAGATCCTTCAGGATATCGTAGATTTCATTTTCATATTCCTTTACGATATCGAGCATGATCGACAGCTGCACATCTTCCGTTTTTTCGATATACTCCTCCAGTTCATCCACATCCTTCATCGTCTTTATCATCTGGTCGCGGATCATATCAGGTTTCTCGTTGTACAGGTTGAGCACATCATACAGCGACGTGCCGTCATCGGCATACGTATAGGAACTGATATTCCCCTCAAAATAGATCTTCCGTGCTTTGGGATTGTCGGTGATAAAATTGATGGCGTTCAGCAGCAAACCCAGGTTGGTCCGCGCGATCGTAGCCTTTGTTTTTTTTGCCGTTCCCTTACCCGCTCCGGTGATCGTCACGGGTGTATGTTTCCCCAGGATAGTCTTCCATCCAAGTACATCCGAACCGAGGTCGGCAATGGGCTGGGGAAAACGGAAACTGGTGGACAATTCGAACAGGCTGAACGGTGATTTGTCGAGGCCATTTTCGGCAAACCTCCATCCATAAATCTGCTGGTGTTTATCACCTACCATCACCTTGGTGGCCTTCTGCGAATTAAAGATCGCGAGCATCGTTGCCGATGCATCCTGTGCTTCATCGAACAGGATATAATCGTAGGGGAGTTGCGGATTCATCAGCTGGAACCGCTTGAGGTAAAAATCATGCGTTATGGCTATCTCACCCCTGTTCATCCGCGCAAGCAACTGCCGGGTGCCATCCTCAATGACCTGGTAAAAGGAACGGACAAATTTCCCGGCCAGTTCATCGGTGATGGTATCGAGGTAATTCAGCTCCTGTACTTTCGTCTTGTCGCTGTTGCAGAAATAACTGATGAATTTATTAATGTGGTTGGCAATGATATACTCGCCATGTTTTTCGCCGATGGCGGGAAACTGGAGCAGCGCGGCAATCTCGTGGGTTTTGTACCCGGTGGGACTCACACGAAAATTGGATCCGGGCACCACATGACGGAATGCAAGCGAGTGGGCCGTCTCCACCTGCACATTGGACAGCCCTCGTTCGGTAAACTTCCGGATGGCTTCCTGCTTCACCGATTTATTGAAAGCAATGTATAAGATCCGCGAGCCGGATGGCCGTGCAGCGGCATATTCCACCAGCGTGGTGGTTTTGCCCGAACCCGCGACTGCATTGATACGGATATCTCCTGTTGACCGGATGATTGCCTCCTGCTGGGGCGTCAGTTTTGTATTCACGTTATTCCCTCCCACTTTTCCTGGATCTTATTTTTTTTCAAAAACCTTTTCGCCATTGAGCCATGTCATCCACACCGTGGTCTCCAGGAGCGAGGCTTCGGGTGACTTCATCAGGTCTTTATCGAGAATCACGAAGTCGGCATACTTGCCGCTCTCGAGACTCCCTTTTTTTGTCTCCTCAAAATTAGCACGGGCGGCCCAGATGGTCATGCCGCGGATAGCCTGTTCACGTGTCAATGCATTCTCCACCTGGTAACCACCGGTCGGGTAACCCGAACCGTCCTTACGGGCGACCGCAGCATAAAATGTCCGGAACGGGGAGATATCTTCCACCGGGAAATCAGTACCCAATGGTAGCCAGCCATTCTGTTTCAGTAACTGCTGGTAAGCATAGGCACCCTTTACGCGTTCCCCGCCCAGCCTGGTTTCCGCCCAGTACATATCCGATGTGGCATGTGTTGGCTGTACGGATGGCACAATGGAATTTTGCCCGAACAAATCAAAATCAGCCGGGTTGATGACCTGCGCATGCTCAATCCTCCAGCGTAAATCATTTTTCCCTTTCAGGTGGCTGGCATAAATCTTCAGGATGGTCCGGTTGCCACTGTCGCCGATTGCATGGGTACACATCTGGTATCCCTTTGCATAAATACGTGCAGCTGCCGAATCAAAATGCGCAGGCTGGCTGAGCAGGAATCCGAGGTAACCGGGTTTGTCGCTGTAAGGGGCCAGCAGCGAGGCCCCACGCGAACCCAGTGCACCGTCCCCGTATAGTTTGATCCCGCGCACAGTCAGGCGTTCCGTTTCAAGGATCCCGTTTTTCTCCATATAATCCAGGCTGCGGGGGTCGTCACTCAGCATCACATACAGCCGCATTTTCAGCAGCCCTGCCTGTTGCATTTCAGTAATCCCGTTGACGGCGTCCACGGTAAGCCCGCAATCATCAATCGTAGTCAGGCCCATGGCGAAACAATTTTTTTCCGCAATCGAGACGGATTTTTTCATCTCCTCACGGGAAGCAGCGGGCATTTTTGAACTGACCAGACGCACCGCGTTGTCGACCAGCAAACCGCTGAGTGTTTTCGGGCCGGTCTCTGCAGAACCAATCATGGGTTCAAGGATATTTATTTCTCCCCCTGCAATCCTGTCACCTGCGCGAAGTCCTGCGAGATCCAGGGCAGCCTGGCTTGCGATCGCTGCATGCCCATCCACGCGGGTGAGCAGGATCGGGCGACCGGGAAAGAGTTCATTGAGTTTTTTATTATCAGGAAATTGTTTGCCCGGCCAGTCGTTCTGGTCCCAGCCGCGTCCGAGCAGCCAACCATCGGGATGGTCTTTGGCAAACAATTCCAGGCGTTCCAGTATTTCGTCCCAGCTGCCGGTGCCCGTGAGATCTGCATTCCGCAGGCCATCGGCATATCCCATAAAATGTGCATGGGCATCAATAAACCCGGGATAGATAAACCTGCCGCCGGCATCGAGCGTTTCTTTGGTTTCATAACGGCCACGCAGGTCAGCGGCATTGCCGGTTGCGATGATCCGGCCATCATTTACCACCATGGCTTCTGCGGTACTGAATGCGGAGTCGACTGTATAGATCGTGGCATTAAATACGAGGAGGTCCGCTTGTTTGCTGGTGCTGCAGGCGAGGGCAGACAATGCAGTGCTGCAGACAGCCAGTAAGCGGAGGAGATGGAGCACTCGGTTCATATTGCAAAAATAGCGGTTCGGGTCCAGTGGTATGGGTGAAAAAAAGACCGGCATCATCTGATGCCGGCCGTAATCTGTTTGTGATGTGGATCAGTACCTGTCAGGTGCCTGCGAGATAAGAGTTCCGGATGTATTCCACCACGGATGTGAGGTTTTTTGTCTCGTTATATACTGCCAGTTGCCTGTCAGCACCCGTTCCGTTCTCCAGGATCTTGTGTACGTATTCCACCCGATGGCGGCTGCCAAGATGATCGAGTACCGGGTCCAGGAAATCGAGCAGTTCGTATATCAGTGCGCGGGTATTGACTTCCTCTTCCTTGCCAAAGTCGATCAGGTACCCGTCGATACCGTAGCGGCTTGCGCGCCATTTGTTTTCATTGATCAGTGCGCGGGAGTACTGGATATAGTTCAGGTTTTTATGCCGCAGCATATAAATCCGCGCACAGATGGCCTGGAACAGGGCCGCAATGGTGATGGTTTCATCCACCGTCATCGGGATATCGCAGATGCGGAATTCAACGGTATTGAAAAAGGGGTGCACCCGGAGGTCCCACCAGATCTTCTTCGCATTATCGATACAATTTGTTTTGATCAGCATTTTCACATAGTTGTCATATGCTTCAATGCTCTCGAACGCGTCGGGGATCCCGGTCCGCGGAAATTTGTCAAAAACTTTTGTGCGGAACGACTTATAGCCCGTCTGCCTTCCTTCCCAGAAAGGGGAGTTGGTACTCAGCGCAAAAACGTGTGGCAGGAAGTAACGCGTGGAGTTTGCAATATGGTTGGCCATTTCACGGCTTTCCATGCCTACGTGCACATGCAGGCCGAAAATGAGGTTACTCCTTGCTGCTTCCTGCAGTTCATTCACGATTTCACTGTAACGGATATGGTCGGTGATGAGCTGGCTTTCCCAGTGGCTGAACGGGTGTGTGCCCGATGCGCCCATGGCGAGACCCAGGGAGTCGGCGATACCCGAGATCGTTTTGCGCAGGGTGGATACATCCGTAAATGCTTCGTCCACATCCGCGCAGATATCGGTGCCTACTTCCACCACGGCCTGGTGCATTTCGGCCTTCACCTTATCCTTGATGACTTTCTGCCCCTCGTGTACAATCTGTTGTTCATGGCTCCGGAGTTCCTGTGTGGCAGGGTCCAGTACCATGTACTCTTCTTCAACACCAAGGGTAAAACTTTTATAATTCAGGATCATAACAATCGGTTCGTTTTTGTTGGTTTATCAGGACAGGGGCATGTTGGTGCTGCTGCGTTTTACATATTCACCCCAGGTCAGGTTGTCCGATTTGCCATCATTGGCAAGTGCTTTCTCGATAGCGTAAGCGGCAGCTGTTTCCACCACCCACTCAAAGTTTTCTTCACCCACGCTGGTGCGTTCAGCATCCGGGGCGGGGTTGCAGAAGTCGATTGCATATGGAACGCCATTGCGCAGCGCCAGTTCAACCGTATTGAAATCATACCCCAGGTATTTGTTGATCCTAAGTACGATGTCGGTCATTTCCTGCAGTTTGGCTTCCGTGGGCGCGAAGTCGGCCACATAACGCAAGTGGTGCGGATTGCGTGGCTCGTAGGGCATGATGCGTACATGTTTGCCCCCGATACAATAGCAGCGGTAATATTCTTCAAATACAATTTCTTCCTGCAGCAGCATCACCAGCTGTCCTGTTTCGCTGTGTTTGTGGAAAAAATCTTCCTTATCGGAGAGGCGGTACACGTTTTTCCATCCACCGCCTTCAAACGGTTTCATGTACGCGGGGAAACCAACATACTCAAAAATCGCATTCCAGTCCATCGGGTACGCGAGATTGGCAAATGACTGGTCAGTGGTATCATGGGGCAGGTCACGGGAAGGGATGATCGCCGTTTTCGGAACGGGTACACCCACTTTTGTCATCAGGCAGTTGTTGAAGTATTTATCATCAGCGCTCCACCAGAACGGGTTATTGATCACCGCGGTGCCGGTGACAGCAGCATTTTTCAGCCAGGTGCGGTAGAATGGTACATCCTGCGAGATACGGTCGATGATCACCGAATAACCGGATGGTTCACCCTGCATGGCCTTACTGATATGAACAGGCTCGGCAAGGATTCCGGGGATATTCTTACTGTTTACCCTTGCTACAAAGGCTTCCGGGAACGACCGTTCCTTACCATGCAATACGCCGATTTTCTTCATAATATGTTTTTAGGTGATTTTTACGCTGGTGGCGCTTTGCAGGGCGCGCACTCCTAAATTTATTTTTTCACAGCCACATAAACAAATTAATCGCGATGACCTATTTTTGGCGTTAATGCAACTGCTTACTGTGACGGAAATCATTGTAGAAAAGACCGTAATTCCCTCCGCTTTCCTTGGCCGCGATGTGCTGGTCGATTTTTACCTGCCCCGGAATGTTGAAGATCCCTCCGCTATGGGGCTGCTCCTGATCAATGACGGACAGAATATGGATGAACTCGGACTGGAAAAAATCCTTTCTTCCCTGTATGCTGAAAACCGCATCCGGCCGCTGTTGTGTGCCGCAATCCATACCAGTGCAGAGCGCAAAATGGAATACGGCGTGGCTTCGGTGGCCGACTATGCAGGCCGTGGTGCCAAAGCAGGGATGTACACTGCCTTTGTACTGGAGGAGCTGATGGATTTTATCCGGACCACCTATGCAGTGCCTTCCTTTGCTGATCATGCATTCGCGGGTTTTTCACTCGGCGGGCTGAGTGCCCTCGATATTGTGTACAACCATCCTGCATTTTTCAACAGGGTCGGTGTGTTTTCCGGTTCATTCTGGTGGCGCAGCAGGGCCCAGGATGATCCGTCTTACGACGACAACAAACACCGGATCATGCACCAGGTGGTGCGCAAGGGAAACTACAGTGACGGGCTGAAGTTTTTTTTCCAGACCGGAAACCTGGATGAGACCAACGATCGCAACAACAATGGTATTATCGATTCGATTGATGATACCATGGACCTGATCCGTGAACTGGAGGACAAGGGATATAAAATGTCAAGGGATATCAACTATCTCGAGTTACCGCTCGGCCAGCATAATATTCCCACCTGGGCATCCGCGATGCCTTACTTCCTGTTGTGGGGATGGGGTATTCCTCCGGAAAAATAAAATGCAATCAGGGTTTGATCACCAGCACCGATGGGGTCATTGGCAGCCAGTCAACCGACTGGTCAATTGCTTTCTTCCAGCTTTCAAGTGATATCAGCATCAGGTCATCCGAAGCCTGTGCGGGCAGGTGTGCGCCCATGATTGCCTGTGTGGATACCTTGCCGGGAAAACGTTCACCAAGTTCCTGCAGTTTTTTTGCAAGGTCCTGCTGGGTACCGGCCAATCCACCCGGGTCTGTCACAACCAACGTGGCGTCATTGTTCCGCATCAGCTGCGAACCGAAGTCGAGCAGGAACAGATCTGTTGGTTCGAGTACGGGTATCAGGAAACGTTTTGGCTGGTCCAGGCCTTTGTCAAAATAAATCCCCACCGGGATCTCACTGTTGCGCAGGATTGAACGCACGGTATCATCGAGTGGTTCGCTTTCAAACAACCGGCCTTTCCCCGTGATGGTGTCATACAATTTCTCCGGATTGATGATCCGCGTAGTGAGTCCAAGTATTTTTCCCAGCAGGCTACCTTCAAACACCGAGCTGCCCGCGCCGATCAGCAGCAGGTTGAAATTGGCCAGGTTAGCCGTTTGCGTAAGATCCTGTGTAATGCTGGAGGAAGCTTTGAAAAGCGTGGTGACGGGTAGTTCAAGCCTTGCTGCCTCGGCCTTGATCGGTTCAAAGTTTTCCCGTTCGTATTCAGTCTGGTTAAACTGGTTTAGTTCATTGCTTGGGGAAAGGTGCATGGCGGTGACCATGGAGTTGCCCATTGACTTTGCCACAAAATTATTGGCGAGCCGGAGCAGGCGGACCCCTTTTGCCGGCAGGCGGAACGTAAGCAGGATATTGTAAAGCCTTTTTTTATCCGGCATCCCGGTTGCGGGTTTTTTCTCCGGCCAGATTTTATTGATGATGTCGAGCGCCGGTCCGGTCATAAACGTGGTCACCAGCGCCATGATCACCAGCATCGCAAAAATGGAAGGGGAGAGTACGCCCAGGTCGTACCCGATGTTCAGCACGATCAGTTCCATCAATCCACGGGTATTCATCAGCGCACCTATGGAAAAACTGTCTTTCCAGGATTGCCCCACGAAACGCGCGGCCACCATGCTCCCGAAAAACTTACCGGTGACGGCAACCGCGATGATTGCCACACATACCCACCACATATTGCCATCGTTGAGCAGGTTGATCTG
>SEAD01000099.1 GCA_004173355.1 Chitinophagaceae bacterium
GTTGCGGTGGATATCCGTCTTATCTGTGCCACCAATGTACCCTTGTCCGAACTCGCCAACGAACAACGTTTCCGCAAGGACCTCATCTACCGGATCAACACTGTGGAGATCCTGGTGCCACCGCTTCGCAAACGGCAGGCAGATATACTGCTGCTGGCAAAACATTTCGCAAAAATGTACAGTGCGAAGTACCTGAAAAACGAACCGGAATTTGAACCCAGGGCACTCGACAAACTCGCGCAGCACCAGTATCCGGGTAATGTGCGTGAACTGCAGTATATCATTGAACGGGCCGTGATCATGGCGGATGACCAGGTACTGAAACCATCTGACCTGATCTTCTCGCCGATTGAAAACAGCATTGAAGCTGAAACACCGGCGGAAACAAAACTGAGTTCGGTCGAAAAAAATACGATCCTGAAGGTGATTGAAAAACACAGTGGTAATATCACCAAAGCCGCGAAGGAACTCGGGCTCACCCGCACAGCACTCTACCGGAGACTGAACAAGTATGATATTTAAATCCACAAAGACCAGGATCATTATCCGCATCCTGCTGATGCTCCTTACGCTTACCCTTTGTTCATGGGTGATCGTGAAAGGATGGAATGTATACCTGTTGCTACTGCTCCCGACGGTTATTTACCAGTGTACGGAGATGTTCCGTTTTTTTTACAAGACAAGGAAGGAACTGGAGCATTTTGTCGAGTCTGTACGGTACCGGGATTTCTCCAGGCATTTTGATGTAAAACATGCCCCGGAAGATGTACAGCTCCTGCGCGAAGGTTTCAACAATGTGATCGACACATTCAAGAGCATCAGCCAGGAAAAGGAGACGCAGTACCAGTACCTGCAGAAAATCCTTGAACTGGTGGACACGGGCATTATTTCTTATGATGAAATAAATGGCGAAGTGGTGTGGATGAATGAATCCCTCAAAAAGATGCTGCAGCTGCCTTACCTGAAATCGATCAGTTCGCTGGAAAAAAGGGATAGCGGCTTATACCAGGCCATCATCGAACTCAAACCCGGAAGCAGCCGTGTGGCCAGTGCAAAAAAAGATAACAGCTCCTTCAAGGTGCTGCTGTCTGCTACGGCATTCCAGACCGGTGGGCGCACATTCAAACTGGTTGCCTTCCAGAATGTGAATGCCGCACTCGAGGAAACCGAATCGGAAGCCTGGCAGAAGCTCTTACGCGTACTGACCCATGAAATCATGAATTCGGTAGCGCCTATCTCCTCCCTTGCGCAGACCCTGAACAGCAGGCTGGCAGAGGCTTTACCGGATCTCGATAATAAGGGTGGCGCAGTGGATGACCTACAGCTGGGGATCGAAACCATCCGCCGCCGCAGCGAGGGCCTGCTGAAATTTGCAGAGACGTACCGCAACCTGAACAAGATCACCACACTCAGTCTCCAGCGTGTGAATGCGTTTGAGATTTTTGAAAATATCCTGCAGCTGATGCAGCCAACACTTGAACAGAAGAACATCGAAGTGGATACGATCCTGAAGGATCCGGACCTTGAATTCAATGCCGATCCCAGCCTGATCGAGCAGGTACTGATCAATCTTGTGGTCAACGCCATTGAGGCAGTCCGGGAAGCCGGTGAACCTGCTATCAGCATGAGTGCTTTTGTAAATGCCGAGAAACAGACAATCATCGAAGTTACCGACAACGGCCCGGGCATCCCGCCTGAATTGATGGAACGTATTTTTATCCCGTTTTTCAGCACCAAAAAAAATGGAAGTGGTATCGGGCTGAGTCTGTGCAAACAGATCATGCTGCTACACAGGGGAAGGATCCAGGTACAGCTCAACCCCGGCGGGGGCACCAGTTTCGTACTGGTTTTCCCGGCAGTGTGACGCTGCACACGGTTGCTCTCCACGGGTTACTGCAACGGCAGTGTTAATCGTCTACTTCGGTGGTCGTCACTTTCCGGATATGACCATCGCTGTCGCGGGTAACAGTAGTTGTTTTACGCCGACGGGCGCTGCTGCCGCTGAAGATGATCACCAGGAGCACCAGCCCACCAACAGCCAGCCAGATCCAGTTGCGCATTACCCAGGATTCCGCCTGGGATTTGTCAATCACAATTTTGTCATCCTGGGCCATAACCACCAGCGACCAGAATGCAGTTACGATCAGGGCAAGACCTTTCTTAATAGCGGAAATGGGAAAGTATTTCATTTTTAAAGTTTTGCGCAGGCATGGAATTATTTCCACACCCGCTGGCGAACAATATGCTCATTATTACCACCCCTGGATCACCGCATCATCATCTACCCCCTGCTTGTAGTGGCTGAGGAGCAGGATGGAGTCGGAGGTTGCCTTGATGGAATGGCTGGTGTCGGGATGCATTACCAGCACCCCCTTACCAAGCTGTACCAGCTGTGAATCGATACTGGCATCGGCTGTCCCTTCAATCAGCTGCAGGCTGAAAAATCCTGACAGGCGGTTGTCATTTACTTCCGCTCCCTTTTTGAGGGCCTGTAATACGATGGTCAGTCCCGAGGACTTAAACACCGTAATGGCATTCCGGTCCTTCTTCTTCCAGGCCTTTTCGTCCTTCAGCTGTTCGACATAAGCCGGAATATCGGAAAATACGAAACGGGCGTCCAGTACACGTTCACCTTCCGGCCTGTTATGCGTTGATTCGTTATATTTGATATCCATGTTTAAGTGTTTGTCATAACCTGTCCAAAAATATGCCGCATGCGGATTGCCAGGAAGCACCGCTGCTGCAGGATGGCTTCCGGGCCGGCGGGTCATTTCAGGCACAGCAATTGTTTATATTCAAGTTTTTATGAAACCCACTACCTGTGCTTTCCTCATAATTGACGACGATAAGGATTTCTGCCAGCTCCTCGAAACGATGCTTGACAGCAGTAAATTCAGTACACAGTCGGTTCATACACTCGCCCAGGCCGAACCGGCCCTGCAGCGTACCCATCCGCAGATTGTCCTGCTGGACAACCATCTTCCTGATGGACGCGGGCTGGATTTCATCCGGAATATCAGGGAGTTTGATCCTGCCATCCGGATCATCATGATCACAGCCGATGCCAATTCCAATATAGCAGTTACCTCACTCGAACGAGGGGTAAACCATTTTATCGCAAAACCTTTCAGTTTCAAATCTATTGTAGACAAATTGGAGAATATGCTGGAAGAAATTTCCGCAGGTTAGCTTTCCTGATTAATTTACCGGACGCGATTCACGTTAACCAATCCAACAACGAATGACGATCGATCAAAAAAGCCTCCAGGTAAAAACATCCACTATCCCTGGCGCAGGAAAAGGCCTTTTTACAAAAGTGTTTATCCCTAAGGATAGTTTCATCATCGAATACACCGGCGATATCATGCCGTGGAAGGATGTAAAACATGAATGGGACAACGACTATATTTATTACGTGAATGCCCAGCATGTGATCAATGCCCGTCATCGCAAGGACTCCATTGCGAGGTATATCAATGATGCGAACGGATTCAGTAAAATCAAGGGTTTTTCGAACAATTGTTTTTATAAAAAAATCGGTACTGCGGTTTGGGTCCAGGCTGTAAAAGACATACCCGCCCGCAGTGAACTGTTTGTCAGTTATGGCCGGGATTACTGGGAGCGCGGTCGCCTGAATGCCGAGATCATGGCAACTGAAAAAACACAGGGCAAACCAAAAAATAAAAAGGGTTAACCAAACCAGAAAATCCGGTGCTGACACCTACTGATCTTGAATCGTTTTTCTCCGGGCGCGATTTCCAGCGTTTTTTCGCGCAGTCGATGCAGTCGCTCATCATCCGTGCGAACCATCCTTTTTTTACCATTGTGGCAGTAAGTGATGCCTATCTCTCCATGGTACAGATGTCCCGTGAAGAGGTCATCAACCGCCATCTTTTCGAAGTTTTCCCTGACAGCGACAGCGACCCCAGCGGCCGCAGCAGCGCCATGCAGGCCTTCATCGACGTGATCGAAACACATGCTCCCGTTGAACTTCCTGTTTACCGGTATGAAATTTTTGTACCCGCGGAAAACAGGATGGTGTCCTATTACTGGGCCAACAAAAACGAACCGGTGCTTTCCGCAGATGGCAGCACGGTCGAATTTATAATCAATACCACCACCAATATCACGGACAGGATCCTCCTGGAAAAAGCCCGGCAGGATGCACGGCGCGAAGTCGAGCTGGTGCAGCAGCGCATCAACATGATGTTCATGAATGCGCCGATAGGAATGGTGATGCTCTCGCGCGATAACTACATCATCGAGTATGCAAACCAGATGATGTACAAAATGTGGAACAAGGGTAGCGGTGAACAGCTCATCGGGCGTTCGGTTTTTTCGGTAATCCGTGAACTCGAGGCCAACGGGCTGCGGGCGGTATACGACAAGGTGGTCCAGGAATCGGAAGCTTTCTACCAGACGGACGTACCGGTTACCTATGACCGTGATGGTGTGGTAAAAACGTATTACTTCAATATCCATATGGAACCGGTGCACAATCTTGCGGGCCATGTCACCGGGCTGATGATCCTTGCACATGATACCACGGAATCACTTGCGTCACGTCGGGATATCGAAGCATCGGAGGAACGTCTCCGGATGGCCTCGGAGGCCACCGGGCTTGGCACTTATGATGTGGACATAGTCAATAACGTCATCGTGCATTCACCCGAACTGGCAATGATCTTCGGCCAGCCCGCTGACCGGAAACTCAGCTGGAGCCAGTTTGTGAACATCATCCATCCCGAAGACCGGCCCATCCGTGACCGTGCGTATGCGCGTGCACTCCGGACAGGCATTTATAATTATGAAGCGCGGCTCGATCCGGGCGAAGGATTGACGCGCTGGATGCGGGCAGTGGCAAAAGTGTATTTTGATTCGGGTAAAAAACCGGTGCGGATCATCGGTACGGTGATTGACATTACGGAAGATAAACTCCGCGAGATCCGCAAGAATGATTTCCTGGCGATTGCCAGTCATGAACTCAAGACACCACTGACATCGCTGAAACTCCTGCTGGGCGTGCTTGGTGGCGGATATGCGGCAGCGGCGGACTACACCCCGACCGCCCTGCTGGAAAAATCCAACCAGCAGGTCAATAAAATGACTGCACTGATCCACGATTTCCTTGACCTCTCGAGAATTGAATCCGGCAAGGTTGAATTTGAAAGCACACCGACCAACCTGAATGACCTCGTTGTCCGGGTGATTGATGAACAGCGGATCCTCCTGGCTGCGGGGTACATAAATTTTGAACCGGGTGAAATACCGGTAGTGCCGGCCGACAGCGACAAGCTCGCGCAGGTACTTGACAACCTGCTCAACAATGCAATCAAATACTCCGGACGTGAACCACAGATCCGTGTGCGCACATTCACTTCCGGGGAAGAAGTCATTGTATCGGTGTCTGACAACGGTATCGGCATCGATGAATCACATCATCCCCGCATCTTCCAGCGGTTTTACCGGGTCGACCAGCAGCAGGCGAAACTTTTTGCAGGTTTCGGCATAGGCCTTTACCTCTCAGCCGATATCATTGAACGGCACCAGGGAAGGATCTGGGTAGAAAGCCGTAAGGGTGAAGGCAGCACATTTTTCTTCAGCCTGCCATTCGCGGATAACCCGCTCCCGCCAGTGAACTGACGGGCATACTCTTTGTGGACTTATTTCCAAATATTCTCCAATGCCTGCCATAAAATCAAACCCCGCCCGTAAGCCGGCGAACCGCATGCGTGACATGATCGGCTCATCCGCTTCCCCCCTGTTTACCTGTTCCCTGACCAAACGTCCGGTACCGATTCGTCCGAAGGGACGTTCCGAAATGGATAGCGATGGCCACATCCTGTTGTTTGTAGACAGGCACGTAATCCAGGCGGAACCGGGCACACACAGTGCGCAGCTGTTTTACGCCAACGGACAGGAAATGGAGTACCTCAGTGTAACGGGCACAGGCGAGCAGGTGACCGACCCCGAAACCATCCAGGCGGTGCTTGCGCGGCATAGTGCGGGTGAAGGCGTGCAGGAGGATGACGTGCTTATCCGGATCCGGCCGGTCAGCGCCTTCTCATGGAATACCCGTACTGGAACCCTGACACCGATCATGAAGCAGTAAAATACCTGACCGGAAACCAGCAAAAACCACTACCGATTTTCCCCTTGTTTCTACGCATTCCTGTATCACAAGTTCCCCTCTATTAATGGCTGGAAGCCCCTATCTTTACCCGGCTTTTGACCCTGGGTCAGAAACATGTAAAATCGGTGGCTAAACTTTATTAAATTTAGTTTCTTTCTGAGTTCCAGCTATGATCCTGATTGTAGACGACAAACAAGAAAACCTGCTTTCCCTTCAATCACTGCTGACACTTCATTCCTATGCCGTGGACACTGCCACTGGCGGGGAAGAAGCGTTAAAAAAAGTGCTGAAGAATAATTACGCCCTCGTGATACTCGACGTGCAGATGCCGGGTATGGATGGCTTCGAAGTAGCAGAAACCATCTCCGGCCACAGCAAAATGCGGGATGTTCCCATCATCTTCCTGAGTGCGGTCAATCTCGACAAAAAATTCATTACACGTGGATATAACTCCGGTGCGATCGATTACATCACCAAACCGGTAGATCCCGATGTTTTCCTGTTGAAAGTCAACACGCTTTACAAACTGTATGACCAGAAGCGCCAGCTGAACCAGATGCAGACAAGCCTGCGTTCGGAGATTGAGTTCCGGCGGCATGCGCAGCAGGAAAGTTATGAGAAAGCAATGGAGCTGCGTTTCGTGCTTGAATCCATCCCGCAGATCGCATTCACCACACGTCCCAATGGCACAGTGGAGTATCACAACAGCCAGTGGATGGACTACTCCAGTTATACCGAACGGTTCCCCGAGACCCATCCCGACGATCCTGACCTGGAACCGGAGATGAAACGGATTGTAAACGGTGACAAGGCAGTTGAGCTGGAGGTGAGGATCAAAAAATTAACCGGCACTGATTTCCGGTACCACCTCCTGCGTATAGTGCCCGTAACGGAAAACAAATCGATCATCAAATGGGTGGGTACGTTTACCGATATCGAGGAACAGAAACAGGTACAGCGCAAGAAGGATGAATTTCTAAGCGTGGCGAGCCATGAACTGAAAACTCCCCTTACCAGTATCAAGGGTTATGTGCAGCTGCTGGAAAGATCGATCGATGCAAAGAGCCAGAGCCATATGTTCATCGACCGGGCACTCACACAGGTGACCAAACTCGACCGGTTGATTGTGGACCTGCTCGATATTTCCCGGATAGAAAACGGGAAAATGCTGCTCAACAAGGAACCATTCAGTTTCGGCGAAATGCTGTCATCGACCATCGAAATGGCCAGGCAGACCTATCCGAATTACCAGTTTCACCAGGATGGCGCCGCTGCTGTGGAAGTCAATGGTGATGTGATCCGGCTGGAACAGGTGCTCGTTAACTTCCTGTCCAATGCGGTGAAATATTCCCCTAATGTGCGTGAGATCCATGTGATCTCCCGGATGCTGCCAGGCAACCGCCTGCTGCTGCAGGTGAAGGACTCCGGCATTGGCATCGCGGAGGTTGACCAGAAACTTATTTTTGAAAAATTTTACCGTACGGACGAGTCCACCCGGAATTTCCAGGGACTGGGTCTCGGTCTTTATATCTGTGCCGATATCCTCAGCCGCCACCAGTGTGAATACGGGGTGGAGAGCAACGAGGGCAGCGGCTCTGTCTTTTATTTCATAATACCGTTTACCAAAACCCTCTGACAAGGGCGATAAACTGCTATGGCAAATACGTTTAAAAGAAACCTCCAGCGTGGATTTGGCGTTTCCATTTTCCTGCTTCTTGTAACCAGCGTGGCTTCGTTCTACAGCATTTATAACCTCGTGGACAGCAGCAAATGGGTTGACCATACCAATGTGGTCATGCGCGAAACGGAGAACATGATTTCCTCGATGAAAGATGCAGAAACTGCCCAACGTGGTTTCCTCATCACCAGGCAACCTGATTTCCTCGAACCATACAATGGTTCCTACCAGCGTACGATGGAAGCTTTTAAAGAGGTCAAAAAACTCACTGTTGACAATATCGACCAGCAGAATAACCTCGATAGCCTCGAGGTGATGATCAACAAACGCTTTAATATCCTGTCCCAGTCCATTGCTGAAACAAGACAGGGGATTGAAACAAGCGTTTTTGTATTACGCGACGGCATGAAGTACATGGAACTGTCACGTTCGCTGGTAAAAAAGATCCAGGCCGCAGAAGCAAAACTGATGTCAACACGCACTGCGGAGCAGGAATTGTTTGCTACTTACACACCCATCGTAATTATCATAGCCTCGCTGGTTTCCCTCCTCCTTTCTATCCTTTTCTTCCGCCAGATCCTCCGGGACTTCAGCGAGAAAAATGACCTCAGCCAGTCGCTCGCGCAGAAAGATAAACAGATCGGGGAACGCATCGTACTGATCGACCGGATCGCCGGTGAGATCGCCAAAGGTGATTACTCCGTGCGGGTGGATGCCGATGAAAGTGATTCACTGGGAAGCCTTGCCGGTTCACTGAATAAAATGGCCGGATCGCTCGACCAGTCATTCACCAAGATCAGCACCCGTGAATGGTTACAGAAAGGGGTCGCGCAGCTCAGCCAGCAGCTTGCCGGTGAAAAAGATGTGTTGCATCTGGCCAAAGACCTTGTTGATTTTATAACAGCTTACACCGGGTCTGAAGTGGGTGCTGTTTACCTGGTCAACAACCGCGACCGGTTGTATGTGGCCTCTGCATATGCCCTGCCCCCCGGTTCAAGGGACATCACATTTGCCGCAGGGGAAGGACTTGTGGGTGAAGCCTATGAGAGTCGCAAGCCATCGGTGGTGACAGATATTCCAGGGGAAATGCATATCGTCACGGGCACCGGTTCTATCCGCCCGACGCAACTGGCCATCTTCCCGTTGATGTTTGAAGATGAGGCAGTCGGCGTACTGGAACTCGGTAAAATAAATTCATACAAACCGGAAGAGATCGAGCTGATCAATACGATCGCGTTATCCTCCGGTATCATACTCAATACAGCATACAACCGCCAGCGCCTGAAAGAACTGCTCGAAGAAACACAGAGCCAGTCGGAGGAACTGCAGTCGCAGCACCGCGAACTGGAAAACATGAATGCCGAACTGGAAGTGCAGGCGGAAAAACTGCAGACCTCCGAGGAAGAACTCAAAGTACAGCAGGAAGAATTGCTGGAAACCAACCAGGAGCTGGAAGAGCGTTCGCGTTCACTTGAAGAAAAGAACCACCTGGTGGTGCTTCGTAACCTGGAGATCCAGAAAAAAGCGGAGGAGCTGGCGCTCAGCACGCGTTACAAATCGGAATTCCTGGCAAATATGTCGCACGAGCTGCGCACCCCGCTCAACTCGGTGCTCCTGCTGTCGCGACTGCTGTCAGACAATACCCAGGGCAACCTGACAGGTGACCAGGTCGAATTTGCCAAAGTGATCCAGAGTTCGGGTAACGGGCTGCTGGAGCTGATCGACGAGATCCTTGACCTTTCAAAAATCGAGTCGGGAAAACTTGACCTGGAATATGACAAGGTAAAGATCGCCGATATCGTGACCAACCTGAAAGTATTATTCGAGCCCCTTGCAAAGGAAAAAAACCTCGTGTTCAATGTGAACCTGGCTGAGGCAGTGCCCGCAGTGATCGAGACAGACCGTATGCGGCTGGAGCAGGTGCTCAAGAATTTTATTTCCAATGCACTGAAGTTTACCACCAGCGGTTCGATCACACTCGATGTAGCTCTCGCTGACGACGACGACACAAGGGTGAGGTTTGCCGTCAGGGATACCGGCATTGGTATCCCGGCGGAAAAACACGCGCTGGTGTTTGAAGCTTTCCAGCAGGCGGATGGTTCGACCAAACGCAAATATGGCGGTACCGGTCTGGGACTTTCCATCAGCCGCCAGCTCGCACACCTGCTGTCCGGCACTATCGGTCTCGAAAGTGAACCAGACAAAGGCAGCGTGTTCAGCATTACAGTACCCGTGTACAATACCGGTAAAAAAACAGAACCGCTTAGTCCGGCCCAGATGACCATGGGCATAGAACCGGAGATACCGGTAACAAGAACCGAAAGGGAATTTATCATGCCGGCAATTACCGGTCATGTGGATGACGACCGGATCAGCATCGACAGTACCGACAAAGTATTGCTGATCGTGGAGGATGATAAAGGATTTGCGTTGGCATTGCTTGATTTCGCGCGGCAGAAAGGTTATAAGGGAGTGGTTGTGAGCCGCGGTGACGAGGTATTTGATGCCGTTCGTGGTTTCCACCCGACCGGGATCCTGCTCGATGTGCAGCTGCCGGGGAAAGATGGATTGGCGGTGATGGACGAACTACGCTCCGATCCGCGCACGCGCAGTATCCCCGTGCATATGATGTCCAGCTTTGAAGCACGGAAAGAAAGCCTCGAAAGTGGTGCGGTTGATTTTATTACCAAACCCATTTCACCCGAACAGCTGGATGTGATACTGGAACGGATCGAACGCGCGATGGAAAGCAATGTGCAGAAAGTGGCCATTGTGGAAGACAATACGCAGCATGCTCGTGCGCTGGAATACTTCCTGACGCAGAATAATATTAAGGCCGTTGTGGCCGCCGATGTGGAATCATCCGGTAAATTGTTTGAAGATCCCGCTATCAACTGTGTGATCATTGATATGGAGGGTGCGCCGGTCAAACAATACGAAACCCTGAAGCTGATCAAAGAACGGCCGGGCAGCGCGGAAGTACCGGTCATCATATTTACCGGCAAAAGCCTTTCACGTCCCGAGGAAAAACGCATCCGGCAGTTTGCCGATTCGATCATTGTGAAAACAGCACATTCCTACCAGCGGATCCTGAATGAGGTATCCCTGTTCCTGCACCTGGTGGAAGATGATGCAACGGGCAGGATGAAGAAGACCCGCAAACTGGGGACGCAGGATGAGGTGCTGAAAGACAAGACCGTGCTGGTTGCCGATGACGATGTGCGGAATATTTTTGCCATCACCAAGGCGCTGGAATCGCTGCAGATGAAGGTGATTCCCGCTATGGACGGGCGCGAAGCGATGTCGTTGCTCGAAAGCAATCCCTCCATTGATATTGTACTGATGGACATGATGATGCCTGAGCTGGATGGCTACGAAGCAATCACCCGGATCCGGCGCAACAGCGACTGGAAACGACTGCCCGTGATTGCAGTGACCGCGAAGGCCGCCGGGGGCGACAGGGACAAATGTATCCAGGCGGGTGCTTCTGACTATATATCAAAACCGGTGGATACCGACCAGCTGGTGTCACTGATGAGGATCTGGTTATATGAATCGTGGAAATAAATACTTGGTATGGACAAAATATTGATCATTGATGATGATCAGAAGAACATTTTTGCCCTGACTGCGGTGCTTAGGGCACGCGGTTACACTACTGTATCTGCGCTGAGCGCGGAAGTGGGTCTTGATCTGCTGGATACATCTTCTGGTATAAGGATTGTGTTACTCGACATGATGATGCCCGATATCGACGGCTATGAAATGTTATCCAGGATCCGCAAGAGCGAAGTACACTGGAACCTTCCGGTGATTGCTGTAACGGCGCAGGCCATGGCAGGTGACAAGGAAAAATGTATCAGTGCCGGAGCGGATGAATATGTTTCAAAACCGGTGGATATCGACCGGCTTGTGGGATTACTCAACAAATACTTAAACCCTGCCTGATTGGATCAAGCTTCGCATATCAACGAACTGGAAATGGAGCTGCTGCTCGACGATTTCCTTGAGATCTATGGATATGATTTCCGGGGCTATTCAAAGGCATCGTTCAGGCGGAGGCTGCAACGGCTTTTTATCATGGATAAAATGGTCAGCTTTCCCGAGTTCCGCTTCCGGCTGCAACGCGATACAGATTATTTCAACAGGGCGGTGGCAGAGATTAGTGTGAATGTGACTGAAATGTTCCGTGATCCTTTTTTTTTCAAAACACTCCGGGAACAGGTGATCCCTGTACTGGCCACCTATCCGCTCATAAGGATCTGGCATGCGGGCTGCTCCAGCGGGGAGGAAGTGTACTCCATGGCGATTGTCCTGAAAGAGGCCGGGCTCCTGCAAAAATCACTTTTATACGGCACGGATATTAACCCGAATGTACTCGAGAAGGCGGCGCGGGGTATTTTTCCGATGACTGCCATGCAGCAGTATTCCCGGAATTACCTGTTGTCCGGCGGAAGGGAAGATTTTTCATCCTATTACACGGCCAATTACAACCATGCGAAGTTCGACGAGAGTCTTGCGCAGCGCATGGTATTTTCCACGCATAACCTGGTATCTGATTTTTCATTCAATTCGTTCCAGCTGATATCCTGCAGGAATGTGCTGATTTATTTTGACAAGGACCTGCAATCGAAAGTGCTTTCGGTTTTTGATAAAAGTCTCGAACGTTTTGGTTTCCTCGCACTGGGCGCCAAGGAATCGCTTCGGTTCTCCGGTATCGAAACGATGTATGAGGCGCTGGATGGTAAAGAAAAAGTCTGGAGGAAATTCAAATGAGAACTGCACCCAGACTTATAGTAATCGGCGGGTCGGCGGGTAGCCTCCAGGTCATCCTGAAAATCATTTCCCAGCTTGATGCCGATTTCAGGACTCCCATCCTGCTCGTCCTGCATCGCCATGTAAATGCCGATTCACCACTGGAAGAACTCATTGCATCGCGCACGAATCTTATTCCCCGTGATATTGAAGAAAAAGAGCCCATCCGCGACGGGCATATCTATATCTGCCCGGCCGATTACCATGTGCTTATAGAAGAGGATTTCAGTTTTTCACTGGACTATTCTGAAAAAGTGAATTTCAGCCGGCCGAGTATCGATGTGGTGTTCCGGTCCGCTGCGGAGGTGTTCGGGGAAGACCTGCTCTGCGTATTGCTTTCGGGCGCCAATGGTGACGGTGCGGCAAGCCTGAAATTTGTAAAAGACAATGGCGGTATAACGGTAGTCCAGGACCCCCTTGATGCCCAGGTACCCTACATGCCACTGCAGGCATTGAAAATACAGGAACCGGATTTCATCCTTGAGTCCTCTCATATCGCTGCATTGCTCAACAGCAAGGTGGTCATCTGATTATTATCCCCTGATTGATTCTTCCACCATTTTTTCCAGCGAATGGATATCAAACGGTTTCTGGATGAAGCGATCTGCCCCGGCCTGCTCACTTAATTCCCTCACATTGGTATTGGCACTGAAAAAAATAACCGGCACATTGCGGGTGCGTCCATCCGATTTTAACGCTTTCACGGCAAGGATGCCACCGGTGTCGGGGATCTTGTTGTCCATCAGCACAACACCCGGTCGCGCGCCGGCAACCTGTTCGACTGCATCGATACAGGAGTTGGAGGTATGTACCTGGTAACCGCGGCTGCTGAGCAGGATGCGGCAGAGTTCAAGGATATCATTATCGTCGTCGAAAATAAAAACAGTTTTGTCCATAGATGGTGGGGAGTTGGTGGCCCGGCAACAAGATAGTTATTTATCCGCTGGAGTGTTAGCGGGTTCGCCCGCTGCAGGCCCGTCTACTTCCGGTTCGGCCCCCGGCTCCACCAGTCCGATCGACCTTGAGTGGGAAATAGCATCGGTGCTGTCGGTGAAAAAACAGGCCTGAACGCCAGTGTCCTCCTGCAGTTTCCGCAGTAATTCCGCTGTGAAAGCAGATTTCGGGGAGTAGACGTCGCGGATATACACGGCCCGGATCCTCGCGGGAAATTTCCGGGCGATCTCTTCATAAATGACCGCGTCACGTTGGGTATTGTCGCCCAGTAACACGAACTGCTGGTTCGGGAAGCAATCCAGGATCCGCATGACCCGCAGTAGTTTTCCCTGGTGTTTGGTGCGACCCGTTTTAAGCAGCTGGAACCATTGTTTGGCCTGGCTCAGCAGGAATGCACCCTCCGGTAGTTTTCCGTTGCGGAATACATCCTGCAGGTAATCGTACAGGTTCCATTCACTGCTGGACACATAAAAAAAAGGATTGGGTGCATCCGGGGTGGTATTTCCAAGCGACAAAAGCCGGTAATGTTCCGATACATCCGGGAAAAGTTTTCGCCGCAGCGGATTAAAGGAAAATAATTCCCGGAGACGCCGGAATACCGTGGCCGAATAGGAAATCATAATCGTATCGTCGATATCCGAGATAAATCCATATTGGGTAATATGTGGTACGAAGAGTCCCCCCTTACCGATTATTGTTTCCCCGTTATGCGTTGAACTCACATCCACCTCATGCCATCCCGCGGGCACAGGGGTATCCGATTCCCATTCAAATTTAATGAAGCCGTCAAATTCGGAGCGTCCCTGGAATTGTTGCGAACGCCAGCGGAGGGTCAGCGGGATCCCGGCCACTGGCCGGATAAAAAACAGCCGGATCAGGCGCACCATATTGCGCAGCCGGTTGTTGGTAAACTTTTTCCGCGGTCTGGGTTTTCCCCCCAACACGTGGCCGTAAAGCAACAGGTCGTGTTTATGTCCGTAACCGTGGTACAGTTTTATATGATGACCAGGAAGATTATCGCTCAATGTTCAGGGTTTTAATTTACTTTCCACCAAGGCATGAAACTACTATTTATTGTCAATCCGGGCTCGGGCAGCAACTCGACCGACTACGCAGCAGAAATTGAATCTTATTTCACTGGCCATGACCAGCAGCCGGAGGTCTTCCGTTTGCCCGAAGGTTTTGATCCTGCTGACATACGGAACAAAATAGATACCAGTAATGCCACGGTGGTAGTGGCTGTTGGTGGCGATGGCACGATCAAACTCGTAGCCGAGTGTCTTCTCGGGACTGACCGCGCGCTTGGGATCGTGCCGGGCGGGTCGGCAAACGGGCTTGCCAAGGAGCTGGGAATACCGATGAACATCACGGCAGCCCTTGATCTCTGTACCAATGCGGAGCCGCACCCGGTTCACCTGACACGGGTGAATGGCCATCTCTGTATCCATCTCAGCGATATCGGGTTTAATGCATTTGTGGTAAAACGTTTTGAAGACGAAAAAAAACGGGGAATGTGGGGATATGTGCGTGCGGCATCCAAGACGCTGATGAATACCCCGTATATGGATGTGGACCTGTTTGTTGACGGGAACACGATCAGGCGGCGGGCCGCTATGGTGGTGATTGCAAACGGCACGAGATACGGGAGTGGTGCGCTGATCAATCCGGATGGCCGGATTGACGACCGGTTGTTTGAGATCGTAATTGTGCGCAGGATTTCCTTTACGGAAATTTTTAAGATGATGGTCACCCACCGGCCGTATGATCCGAAAAAAACGGAAATATTCCAGACCAGCAAGGCGGAGATCCACTCAAAGAAAAAAGCCCATTTCCAGGTCGATGGGGAGTATCTCGGAAAAACCCATACCCTGAAAGCAGTGCTTGAAAAACAGCAGCTGAAAGTACTGATGCCACCGCGCCCGTAATGGATTATACATCCGTAACGGATGATAAGTCCGTAATGGCTCAGGTTTTTTCCTCCTCATCATATCCGATGCCCGCCTGGCGGCGGATTTCATCCATCACTGTTATTATTTCCAGACTCATCGCCGGGGTAAACAGGCTGTTGCTGGTCCTGCCCGCGGCGATATCATCCAGCACCGCTGCGGCTTCAAAATGGAGGCCATGTCCTTGCCACTCTACCGGGCGACGGATGGGTTCACCTCCTTCTGACGGATAGATCTCCAGTCCCGGTGATTTTTCAAACCAGGGTGTCAGGATATGTATTTCCCCTTTTTCCCCGGTGAGCACGGCCGGCTGCTGCGTGTTGTAAAGCAGGGATGATTCCAGCAAAGCGTGCCGGCCATCAGCATATCCAAGAAGGATGGCGCAGCAGTCATCGATCCCCTGGTCGGTCAGGTGTGCAGTCACCGCGATGCTGTCTGGTTTGCCAAACAGCAATACGGCCAGGAAAACGGTGTAAACACCAAGGTCGAGCAATGACCCCCCACCCAGCTCCGGATCGAAATAGCGGCTGTCGGGGTCTTTTGGCGCCTGATAACACATCGATGCTTTCAGTGACAGCGGCCTGCCAATGGTGCCTGCTTCTGTTTGCTCCAGCAAACGGGTGATATGGGGAAGGAAACGAAGCCACATCCCTTCGAGCAGGTATACATTTTTCATGGCCGCAAGTTCATAGAGCTCCTCATACTGCCTGCGGTTGATCGCCATCGGCTTTTCACAGAGCACATGGAGGCCGGCTGCCAGGCAGGCTTTCACTTCATCGTAATGTTTTGTGTGGGGCGTCGAGATATAAACGATCTCTGCATCCCCTTCCCTGATAAAGCTGTCGAGGTCGGTGAATACTTCGTTTACCCCAAACTCATCGGCAAATTCTTTCGCTGTCTTTTTGCGGTGGTTGTAGATGGCAGAAACCTGCTGCAGGCTGCTGAGTTCTGAAAAATCCCTGACGAAGTTGCGCGCAATGTCACCCGGTCCGATAATTCCCCATTTCATAATAAAAACATTTTTGGATATCCATAGCCTATCCAAAACAGGTGCCAGTGCTGCCCGGTACAGTCCTTGCAACCGGACTTTAAACAAAGCGTATGAGCACTGCGTTCCCGATTGTGCCATGGGGCAATGGCACCAATATTTATGAAGTCAATGTGCGGCAGTATACAAAGGAAGGTTCGCTGCAGGCATTTATGCAGCATGTACCACGGCTGGCGGATATGGGGGTT
Source organism: Chitinophagaceae bacterium (assembly GCA_004173355.1). Taxonomy (GTDB): domain Bacteria; phylum Bacteroidota; class Bacteroidia; order Chitinophagales; family Chitinophagaceae; genus JBEVJC01. Next base: position 16,763 of record SEAD01000099.1, read on the forward strand.
GAAATCCTGTGGCTGATGCCGGTCACCCCGGTAAGTGTCGAGAAACGGAAAGGAAGTTATGGCAGTTATTATGCGGCCAGTTCATATACCGATATAGATCCGCTGTACGGCAACGAACAGGACTTCCATGCACTGATCACACTGGTGCATTCCCTGGGGATGAAGCTGATCATTGACTGGGTGGCCAACCATACGGGTTATGATCACCAGTGGACAAAAAAATATCCCGAGTTTTACCGGAAAGATTCCACGGGCAATTTTACCGGATTGTACGGGTGGGAGGATGTGATCGACCTGGATTACCGGATCCCGGAGTTGCGCGCGGAGATGATCCGTTCCATGAAACATTGGGTGGAAACATATGACATCGATGGGTTCCGCTGTGATATGGCCCGCACTGTGCCGATTGATTTCTGGGTGGAAGCGCGGGGTGAATGTGATGCCCTGAAACCCCTTTTCTGGCTGGCGGAATGTGAAATCCTGGCGTATCATGAGGCATTTGACGTCACTTATGGATGGGAGGCCCTCCGGGCATTTGATAAATACTTCAAGGGTGAGTTGGCGATGACGGAGGTACGTCCGCTGCTGAATAATTATGGCTTGTATCCGGTTGGTTCGGAGAAACTGCTGTTTACTTCCAATCATGATGAAAATTCAGATCATGGAACGGAGTATGAAAAATATGGGGTGGCTGCGCAGGCAATGGCGGTATTATCCTGTACCTGGCCAGGAATTCCGCTCTTGTATTCTGGTCAGGAACTGCCGAATAAACGCAGGCTTCATTTTTTTGAAAAAGATTTTATCGACTGGCAGCCGGAGGTGGAATTGCATGGCTTTTACCAGTTATTGTTCGGCCTGCGCAAGCGAAACAAGGCGTTACAGGAAAGTGCGTCTGTCATTATGCTGGACTCCGGTAACGATGATTCGCTGGTGTACCTGTGCAGGCGGCAACAGGACAAGGTGCTGGTAATGCTGAACCTGTCAGCCCGGCCCTCCGTCATAAAAATTGACCATCCGGCCGTGGCAGGTACTTACCTGGAATTGTTCAGTGGGAAGGAGGAAACCCTGCAACGGGCTTACCACCTGGAACTCCCGCCAGGTGACTATCGCGTGTATCACATTACTTCAGGACGGCAGGCGTGATTTTGCCGGGCCCTTGGTTTAAGTACATAAAAAAAGCCTTCCGGTGTTTAGACCGGAAGGCTTTTTTAAATAAATATGGCAGCTACCTACTCTCCCGCATTGTTGTGCAGTACCATCGGCCATAAGGGG
>SEAD01000234.1 GCA_004173355.1 Chitinophagaceae bacterium
CCAAAGAAGAAGCGCCTCAGGAAAGCGCACCGGAAGAAACAGCTGATGAAAGCAACGCGTCTTCCAATGGCCGCCTGATCGCCTCACCACTTGCAAAAAAACTTGCAGCCGAGAAAGGTATCGATATCAAAAAAGTAAATGGCACCGGTGATGGCGGAAGGATTGTAAAATCAGATATTGATAATTACAAACCGGCGGCGAAAGCAGATGCACCTGCTGAAAAATCCGCGGCCAAAGCGGCCCCTGCTGCAGCCGAAACCGGGAAGGTGAGCTTCGACGAGACACCGGTATCCCAGATGCGTAAAGTGATTGCCAAACGCCTCTCTGAAAGCCTGTTCACTGCCCCTCACTTCTATGTGACCATGAGCATTGATATGGACGCTGCTGTTGCCAGCCGCGCGAAGATCAATGAGGTCAGCAAGGTGAAAATCTCCTTCAATGACTTTGTACTGAAAGCATGTGCTGTAGCCCTGAAACAACACCCTGCAATCAACAGCAGCTGGCTGGGTGATAAAATCCGGACCAATCACCATATCAATATCGGCGTGGCGGTTGCGGTGGAAGAAGGCCTGCTGGTACCGGTGGTACGTTTCGCAGACACCAAGTCCCTTTCGCAGATTGCTACTGAAGTAAAAGACTTTGCACAGAAGGCAAAAGATAAAAAATTACAACCTTCCGACTGGGAAGGGAATACGTTTACCATTTCCAACCTTGGCATGTTCGGCGTGGATGAATTCACCGCCATCATCAACCCTCCTGATGCCTGTATCCTTGCGATAGGCGGTATCAGCCAGGTACCGGTGGTGAAGAACGGCAATATCGTTCCGGGAAATGTGATGAAGGTTACGCTGAGCTGTGACCACCGCGTGGTGGATGGCGCCAAAGGTGCCGCGTTCCTGCAGACCCTGAAAAGCCTGCTGGAAGAACCACTGCGTATGCTGGTTTAACCATGACCTGTTTCTAAATTACCATGGCCGCCCCGAAGGGTGGCCATTTTTTTGGAACATAGAAAAACAAACTTTCAAAAAGTTTTGAAAATTCAATTCCGCGCCATAGCTTTGGCGCATGAAGATTACGGAAGCGAGACAGCAGTTCATCAGCCAGTGGGGCGCGTTCGGTACGCACTGGGGTATCAACCGCACCATGGCGCAGATCCACGCACTGCTGATGGTAAGCCCCGATCCGCTGACCCAGGATGAGATGATGGAGGAACTGAATATCAGCCGCGGGAACGTGAATATGAATATCCGCGAACTGATCAACTGGGGCCTGGTTGAACGACAGCTGATCTCCGGTGAAAGGAAAGAATTTTTTGTTGCGGAAAAGGATATCTGGAAAGTGATCCGGCTCATCGTGAAGGAGCGCAAAAAACGGGAACTGGAACCGATGCTGGATCTCCTCGATAAACTGGAACAGGTGGAAGGGGATAAAAAAGATAAAAAAGTAAAGGCATTTCTCGATACGGTGACCGGGATTAAAAAGCTCGGCAAACAGGCCGACAAAACACTTGATATGATGGTGAAGGCAGAAGAGAACTGGTTTGTCGGGAATATCCTGAAGCTGTTTAAATAAAAAAAATGCGACCGGTTGAAGAGACCGGTTTTTTTGAGCATACTGATTTCATTTATTTCTGAAAGTTTAATAGATATTGTATGAGGATCTTTAAACGCATCGATCTGTACCTGCAGGCGCTGGGAGCGGTTATCACCCTGGGGTATGGAACATTCAACCTGGAAATCCTAAAATATTTTTATCCGGTGATGGCGGGGTTGCAGTTGATCAGTATCCTCATCCACCTTTTGTTTCCACGGTCGTTTTATATATCGCCTTTACGGCAGCAGTACTACAGAGCCCTGTTGATCCTGGTCGCACTGGGTTTCCTGATGTTAATACCACCTGCGTTTCTTGCCTACCTTTTCCTGCTCACGGTCGTTACTCCTTTTTATGCATGCTGGTACTTCCTAGCCTGCTACCGCGAAAATATCCTGCTGGAGAAAAAAGCCTTCATCCATCTTAAATAAATACCCATGGACATCACAGGTAAAAAAATAATCCTTGCCGGAGGCTCCGGTTTTATCGGGCAGGACACACACCCTCCACGCGTAAGGTCGCATTCCGCCTTGCGGTCACACTTGCTGAAGGAGGGCTGCTTATCCCCTATTTCAATCTCCTGAAATTCGGTCTTGGCGGCAGGCAGGGATCCGGAAAACAGATGTTCAGCTGGATCCACAAAACAGACCTGTGCCGCATCATCGGATTTGTATTCAGGCGCACTGACTTCGAAGGCACCTTGAATGTGGCAGCGCCAAACCCTGTGACAAATGCCGGGTTTATGTCCGCTTTGCGCAAGGCAACCGGGCATGGTTTTGGCCTCCCTGCATACAGCTGGATGCTCCGGCTGGGAGCAATGCTCATTGGTACGGAGACGGAACTGGTGCTGAAAAGCCGCTGGGTGATCCCGGGTCGGCTGCTGGACGCTGGCTTTGTATTCCAATACCCTGTGGTCGGGGAGGCTTTCCGCGAGATAATTGCGCAGGTTCCCCCAAAACAATACCGGCTGTCCGGACGTTAATTAGGTACATAAACTTATCGTTATGCCATCTGAAAAGAAAACCCTCGTACTGGGAGCATCTGATAACCCCGAACGTTACAGCTGCCTTGCTATTGAACGGCTCCGGAGTCATGGCCATCCTGTGGTGGCGGTGGGACGGAAAAACGCCGGGGTACGGGATGTTGAAATTTCAAAGGACAAACCGGAACATACTGATGTGGATACGGTGACACTGTACCTCAACCCTGCCAACCAGAAGGAATATTACGACTATATCCTTTCCCTTAACCCCAAACGTATCATCTTCAACCCGGGTACGGAAAATCCCGAACTCGAAGAACTGGCAGCAGCAAAGGATATACGTACCATGGAAGCCTGCACATTGGTTATGCTCAGTACCGGACAGTACTGACATTTACTATAACGCGCATAATTATAAACCCTTAGCTCCTCGAAAAACTACGAATACAGTCCGCGTAGTACCCACAAACAACGCCATTCTCCCATACGGTTTCCTTGAATGTTCTGGATAAAAAAACCATCTTGTAGCTGTTAGTGATCGAGTCCGGCAGACGGACAAACCAATATCCAGATATCCAAACCGACCGAGATGAAAAACTACCGCATTAAAGCCCTGACCCTTGCATTGATCCTGGCAACAGGTGTATCAAATGCACAACAATCTTCCCTGCTCCACGAGCAGGACAATAACAAGCCCCGTTTATTTACACAACTGCCTTCCCGTATTCCGGTTGAAACTGCTGAACTTGAAAAACTCATCAGCAATAACCAGGAAACCGGCAAGGACGCAGCTCTTGACCTTACCGGCAAGGGTTCGGCGACATTCGCCGGCAAGGTTGTTTCAACTGCTTCCAAATACGACAACAGCATCCGCAGTATCGTAATCCGCAGCAGTTCTTTTAATGGAGCCACCTTCTCTTTATCTGCATTGGCAGATGAGAATGGGAATATCCGCTACACCGGTCGCATCATCAGTTTCAAACATGGTGATGTATACGAACTGGAGTCGCAGGACAACCAGTATGTCCTTGTAAAAAAGGATTTCAACCGACTGGTCCAGGAATAATTTAAAATCTGTTTTATTGCCCGTTTCTAGCCCGTACCCCAACCCAACCCTTCGAAAGCCCAATCCACCACCCATGACAAACCTGACCAGACTCATCTGTTTACTCCTGCTGCTTGCGGGAAGTTTCCAGGCCAAATCACAGGTTCCGCTCCTTAACAGCCATGCGGCATCCCGTGCTACATTGTTCCTCGACTTCGACGGACATACTGTGGACGGAACAGCATGGAACTATAACGGACCAATCGTGTGTGGTGGATCAGGGCTTGCACAGACACAGATCACGGAAGTCTTTAACCGCGTGGCGGAAGACTTCGCACCCTTCGACCTCAATGTGACCACCGATTCAACAAAGTACCGCAGCGCACCCTCCGACAAAAGGATGCGTGTAATCGTTACCGTCAGCTCCAGCTGGTATGGCGTTGCAGGTGGTGTTGCATTTGTTGGTTCATTCAACTGGGGTGATGACACACCCTGTTTTATCTTTTCCGCCCTGCACCAGTACCGCGTAAAAGATATTTCAGAGGCCACTTCACATGAAGCCGGGCACACGCTCGGACTTTTCCACCAGGCGGATTATGATGGCAGCTGCAACAAGCTGAGCGATTACCA
>SEAD01000100.1 GCA_004173355.1 Chitinophagaceae bacterium
TGCGCGCAGGCGAGGGCAATCGAGAACGAATGTTTTGTGGCGATTTCCGGCAGCGTGGGCAATCTGCCCAACGTGGAAAATATGGATATATCCTATTCCCAATCCGTGGTGTTTACACCTTGCGATTATGCATTTCCTTTCAATGGGATAAAAAGTGAAGCCACGCCCAATACCGAAATGCTGGTCATATCCGATGTGGATCTTTCTTTACTCGAAGACCTGCATTCGCATGGCAGTGTGAGGAACCTGAAAGACCGCCGGACAGATGTTTACGAACTGAACTACATAGCGGGGAAAGAAGACACGGGAGAAAATGCTCCGCAGGACCCTGCCCAAGTTCGGTAACCTGAAAAAAATTTTGAATGGGTTGCACCGGGTCCCGGATCCGGCAGGCCAGGGTTGTCCGGGCATTTTCCCGCCGGATCAGGGCTTATTTCAAAGTTTTTATGATTTGTCCACAGGTGTTTGCCGCTGATTCCACGTCCGGTCACGGCTGCGGAATACTCCGAATTTGTTTTGCACACTTCGTGGATTTCTTTGACCCTACAGAAGTTAATTTATCGTGAACTTTAATTTGCCACCCGGCGTTAGTACTTCCCTATTTTAATTTGATCATGATCTGGCAGCGCAGGTTTACTCGCTGGAAGGGTTTGATTTCTAAACAATTGTGACATGGGCTTATTTGACAAACGGATCCAATACAAACCCTTCGAGTACCCTGAGGTAATGAAATTTACTTCTGCCATCAACAAGTCTTTCTGGGTTCATTCCGAGCTGGATTTCACTGCCGATACGCAGGATTTCCACGCCACCCTGACGGCAGAGGAGCAGTCTGCGATCCGCAACAGCCTGCTTTCGATCGCGCAGATCGAAGTGGCCGTAAAATCTTTCTGGGGTAACCTTTATACGCATTTTCCCAAACCCGAAATGAACGGCCTGGGTTCCACCTTTGCTGAGTGTGAGTTCCGGCACTCCGAGGCTTATTCGCGCCTGCTGGAGGTTCTTGGTTATAACAACCATTTCGAAACCTTACTCCAGGTGCCGGTGGTGCGGGAGCGGATCGATTATCTGAGTGCTGCCTTACAACATGCTAAATCTGACAACAAAAAGGAATATATCAGTTCGCTGATCCTTTTCAGCCTGCTGATTGAGAATGTGAGCCTGTTCAGCCAGTTTGCTATTATCCTGGCATTTACCCGTTTCAAAGGGTTGATGAAAAATGTCAGTAATGTGATAGCCTGGACTTCAGTGGATGAGCAGATCCATGCCAATGCCGGGATCTTCCTGGTAAACAAACTGAAAGAGGAATACCCTGAAGTGTTCAATGAGTCAATGATGGAACAGATCCGTACGGTGGTGAAACAGTCCATTGACACCGAAACACGCATGCTTGACTGGATTTTTTCTGCCGGTGAAATTGATATCATCCGGAAGGAAGACCTGGTGAATTTTATGAAGAAACGCGCAGATGACAGTCTTGAGCAGATCGGTGTGGAAGCAGTATACAATTTGTCGTCTTCCGACATCAAACCGATGCTGTGGTTTGAAGAAGAAGTATTCTCCAACAGCCTGGATGATTTCTTTGCGAAACGACCGGTTGAATACACCAAACACGACAAGAGCATTTCAGCACATGACCTTTTTTAACGAGAATTTCCCTAACCCATTAATAATATTTTAAATCACCAGGTATGACAACATTGTTTGAGACCACAGAGCCAGTTGTTGAGCAGCTTCCGGATATCGCCGGAAAATATGAACACGAAAAAATGTGGTGGAGGAATGAGGAGAGTGAACAGATCCTCAACAGGGGATACCTGCTGAAAGGCGAAACCGTGGAAGGTGCGATCGAGCGCATCTGTGCGGCCGCTGCCATGCGATTATATAAACCCGAACTGAAAGACGCTTTCAGGGAAATGATCGAACGCGGTTGGATGAGCCTGAGCTCGCCGATCTGGGCCAATATGGGAACGGAACGTGGGCTTCCTATCTCCTGCTTCAATGTGCATATCCCCGATCATATCGAGGGTATCACTCACAAGCTGGGTGAGGTAATCATGCAGACGAAACTGGGTGGCGGTACATCTGCCTACTTTGGTTCGCTTCGTGAACGTGGAAGCGCGGTTACAGATAACGGCAAGAGTACCGGTGCGGTAAGTTTCATGCGTCTGTTTGATACGGCGATGGATACAATTTCACAGGGAGGTGTGCGCCGCGGTGCATTTGCTGCCTATATGGATATCGACCATGGTGATATCGAAGAGTTCCTGACTATTAAGGATATCGGCAGCCCGATCCAGAACCTGTTCAGTGGCGTGTGTGTGCCTGACTACTGGATGCAGGACATGATCGACGGCGATATGAAGAAACGGGAGATCTGGGCGAAAGTACTGGAGAGCCGCCAGCAGAAAGGGCTTCCGTACATCTTCTTCACCGATAACGTGAACAGGAATAAACCACAGGTGTACAAAGACCATAACCTTACGATCCATGCAAGCAATCTCTGTTCGGAGATCATGCTGCCATCAACGGAAGACGAATCGTTTATCTGCTGCCTTTCTTCCATGAACCTCGAGCTCTATGATGAGTGGAAGGATACCAATGCGGTGAAACTGGCAACGTTCTTCCTGGATGCGGTGCTGCAGGAGTTTATTGCAAAAACAGAAGGTAATTTTTACCTGCTGGCTGCCAATAAATTTGCGAAGCGTCACCGTGCACTCGGACTGGGTGTCCTTGGCTGGCATTCTTACCTGCAGAAAAATATGATTCCATTTGAAGGGCTGAAGGCAAAACAGCTGACAGCATCCATCTTCAAGGATATCCACGAGAAAGCGATCAAAGCGAGCAAGGATCTCGCATGGATTTATGGCGAACCGGAATTGTTGAAAGGATACGGGCTGCGTAATACAACTGTACTCGCTATTGCTCCCACCACATCCTCTTCTGCGATCCTCGGCCAGACATCACCTGGTATTGAGCCCTTCAGCAGTAATTATTTCAAAGCAGGGTTATCGAAAGGTAATTTCATGCGGAAAAACAAATACCTGAAGGAACTGCTGGTGAAAAAAGGACTCGATAATGAAGATACCTGGCGTGATATCATGCTGAATCATGGCAGCGTGCAGCATATCAGGGAACTGTCGGTTGAAGAAAAAGAAGTGTTCAAGACATTCAAGGAAATCAGCCAGCTGGAAATTATCCAGCAGGCATCGATCCGCCAGCAGTATGTAGACCAGAGCCAGAGCCTTAACCTGAACATCCCGTCGGATGTGCCGGTGAAGGATGTAAACCGCCTGTTGATTGAAGCCTGGAAACTCGGGGTAAAAACACTTTACTACCAGCGCAGCCAGAGTGTAAGCAAGGAGATGGTGACGAACCTGGTGAGTTGCAAAAGCTGTGAGGCGTAAGTGAATTTTATCAGTTATACTATTAACCGGGCAACTAATGCAGTCGCCCGGTTTTTTTTGCCCTGATGTGTTTTCTGACGGGCGTCGCTGAGATGTGTAAACTTAAACGGTGCGATCAGGACAGCCGGATAAATGGATAGGACTATATTGGTGACATCAAATAACATGTCATCATGCGATTTTTAAATTACCTGTTTTTCAGTTTACTCATACCGGTTTGTTCAGATGCGCAGACTCCGGCCCCTCGTGATACTGTCCGCCTGCTGATGATCGGGAACAGCTTTTCGGCAAATGCATCCCGTTTCCTGCAGGACATATCACGCAGCCAGGATTTTCCCCTGGTAATCGGGAAAGCCGAAATATCCGGTGCGCCGCTGAACCAGCATTGGGATTCTGTGGCCGTTAATGCCTCAGACAGTACCAGGGGCAGGCCATATAATGGCAGGTCGCTCCGGGAAATCATCCGGCAGCACAAATGGGATGTGATCAGTATACAGCAGGCTTCACTGGTCTCCGGGGATGTACGGACTTACGATCCTTTTGCGCGGAACCTCGTGGATTTTATCAGGCTGAACCAGCCGGCAGCCCGGATTGTGCTTCACCAGACCTGGCCCTACCGTTCAGACGCGCCGTTTTTTACCCGTATAAATGGAAATGTCCAGGTAAAGGATTTCCGGGGGATGTGGCAGTATTCCCGGGCTGCATACCATAGTGTTGCGTACCGCCTTGGATTGCCGGTGGTTCCGGTGGGCGATGCCTTCTTCATAACTGCAACCGATCCGGTTTTTGCTTTCCGTAAGGACAGTCTTTTTAATCCTGCAATTGCCCGGCATCCTGATTTACCGGTAAATGAACAGTATTCTTTGCATGCAGGATATTCCTGGGATTCCCAGGGGAAACTTGCCTTCGACGCCGTTCATGCGAATGATGCCGGATGTTTTCTTGCCGGCCTGGTATGGTTTGGTTTTTTATCGGGCCAGGATCCGGGCCAGGTCAGTTTTTGCCCGGGGAATGTGGATGCGGGTTTTGCAGCCGGTCTGCGGACTATTGCCTCAGGCATCTTCAAAGGCAATTACCGCGACAGGTTGGCAACAGGTAATTAAAGAAGGGTGTGCCGGCACAGACCGGAATTTGCACCTGCAGGTAACATTCAGGTAATACTGATGTCGGAACTTTGACCCATGTATTACTTAGCGGATCAGCGGGAACAGGCCATTGCGCTTGTGTACCGGAATATGTTACTGGACACCCGGGGCATTGAAGTATTGGGAATCGTGCTTGGCAATTGTGTGTTTGATGCAACTGGTAAAGCCTGTGCGAAGTATTTCAAACATGTGTTGTATGATATGGATGGACGTATACTCGCAAGAGATGGCGGGATTGTGGATGACCTGTCAATTGACCCCCTGACTTTAAAAGATGCTTCCTGGGAAATTCTTGAGGGAGTGACGGATCATAGCTGCCCGGTTATCGAACCATTGACCCAATGGTCGGCCGTTGCGATAAAGGAGCATTTCAGGAGTGTTCCTATAGGAGCCCTGACCACTGCGGACCAGGTTTGATCAATTGAAAGAATGCCTGAATTCCAGCGGTGATAATTTCGCTTTGGCCCTGAACAGTTTGCTGAAAGACTGCGGGTGCTCGAATCCAAGCTGGAACGCAATTTCGGAAACACTCAGGCTGGTGCCTGATAATAATTCCTTGGCCTTGTCGATCAGCCTGGCATGGATAAATTGTTGCGCATTCTGCCCTGTCTGTGTACGTAACAGATCACTGAGGTAACTGGGAGATACATTCAGGTGTTCAGCAAGGTAAAGGACAGACGGCAACCCATTATTCAGGGACTGATCCCCGTCAAAATATTCATTCACTAATTCGTCCAGTCGCTGCAACAGTTCACCACTCACCTGCTTCCGCGTGATAAACTGGCGTTTGTAAAACCGGTTTGCAAAGTTCAGCAGCAGGTCGATCTGGGAAATCACCACATCCTGGCTGAAATCATCAATGCGGCTCTTCAGTTCCACATCCATCATCTGGAAAATCGCAAGGATCTGCGCTTTTTCCGTTTCTGAAAGATGTAATGCCTCGTTTGTGGAATAGGAAAAGAAGCCATATTGTCTCATCTTTTTTGCCAAAGGGAAATTGCGTAAAAAATCAGGGTGGATGAGCAATGTATAGAGCGAGCAGCTCCCGGGTTCCAGTGAGTCCCCGTTACCAATTACCTGACCCGGTGCAGCGAACAATAACCCGCCTTCATCAAAGTCATAATGCCCCTGGCCATACCGGATCGTGCCGCTCATCTTTGGTTTGTACGAAATCTTGTAAAACCCCAGCAGGTGTGAGTGGCCGGGATCGGGGTCGCGCATGGATGTTTCCGAATTCTTGAAAAGGCTGATCAGGGGATGGGCCGGTTTGGGCATACCAAAATACCGGTGCGCGTCCGAGAGCGAATCAAATTTTACCGGGGCAGGTTTTTCCTTTTTCATTGTCGATCTGTTAATGATCAACCGGTAGCGCGGCCACCACCGGTTGAATTGTAAATCTTATCCCTGTGCCGAAGCGGAGATTTTATCCCATGCTTCCCATTCTGCTATCCTTTCCGCATAAACTGCTTTTGTACCTTCCAGGTTATGGCTGCCAAGGTTGAAGCGCAAGGGGGGATTGGGCGAATCCACCATTTTGAATACTGCTTCAGGGGTTGCTTCGGGATTGCCCCTCTCAAAATTCATGAGCTGGCTGAAAAAGCCATCTTTGAAATCTTTGTAGATATCAAGACCTTCTGCAAATTTCAGTGATTCAGGGCTGCCAAATTCAGTTGCATAGGCGCCTGGTTCAATCAGGGTTACTCTGATGTTGAATTGCCTGACCTCAATTGCCAGGCTTTCGTGGATTGCTTCAAAAGCCCATTTCGAGGAGCAGTAATATCCTATCACGGGGTAGGTGATATGCCCGACATTGCTGGAGGTTCCCACTATATGACCGCCACCCTGCGCCCGCAGGAAGGGAAGAGCTGCCTTGATAACGGACAGGGGGCCGATAATGTTTGTTTCGTAGAGTTGTTTTACATCTTCCGCACTGCCTTCCTCAATAGTGCCGACAAGGGAATAGCCGGCATTGTTCAGCACTATATCGATGGTTCCGAAGTGTCCGAATGCCTGTGTTACAACGCTTTTTACCTGGTCGACATTGGTGACATCCAGTTCAAGTGCCAGTACATTTTCCCCGTATTTCGTGGCCAGCCCGGCGATGCTGGAAAGTTTTCGCGCGGTTGCTACTACACGATCGCCCCGCTGCAACGCCGCCTCTGTCCAGATCCGTCCGAATCCCCTTGACGCCCCGGTGATGAACCAGGTTTTTGACTTGTGTTCTTTGTTTTGTGCCATGTTATTTGTTTAGGACACAAAGCTCAGATCCTTCCCGGAAGGGCATGTAGTGGAAATGGGGAAGTTTGTAGCCGAAACCAGGGAACCGGGTGGCCACACCTTAATTTGAGTGATTGTTTTTGCTGATTAATTTGAGCTGAATAATTGATATTTTGTGTCCATTATGATCACACTTCATATTGTCCGCACCCCGGTAGTTATTTTGCTTGGATTTGTATTTCTTTCGTCATGTAAAGTAGCAAAAGGCCCGGTGAAACGGGAAGTTGTTGGCGAGAAAGCGTATTACATTGGTCTGGAAGACGGGCGGAAGATCTACTCGTCAAAACCAACTGCAAATCGATGGGGAAGGAGACCCTCTCTCAAATCGGTTACCGTTGAAGGAGTGACGTACACCGTTCCACAATTAAGGTACATACTTGATGAGTACGGATCTTACGGATGGCATTTTCCAGACTCATCCAGACCTCAACAAGGGGACTGGTTGCCCGTGGAGTTAGAAGGGCGAAAGATGAGCCTGTATTTCAATTTTAAAAATCCAGGCGTCGATTATTACTACAATTTCCCGGGCCGTCGTCCAGATCTTACACTTGTATGGAGTTATAAAAAGATGCTGGAGGATGTGAGTGATAGTCCTGCGGCAGTTGCTGAAATGGCGAAGCAGTTCCCGAAACACAAAATTCCTGTGAACGGTAACAATGAAAAGCTAAGGTCTGTCGTTGCGGCCTACAATGCTGACTTCAGCCTGGACTAAGACAAGCCGGTTAATTATTTCCCACCCTTTTTCTCCGCCTTCTTCAACGCCATATATTCAATCGGTGAAATCCCGAACTGTTTGGTAAAGTTCCTCCCGAAATGCGTCTGCGAACTGAACCCTGTCATTTCCGTCACTTCATAAATTTTGTATACATTTTCGGCGAGTAGTTCCGCGGCGCGTTTCAGCCTCGTGATATTAATGAGTTCATTGGGAGTCATGTCAGAAATCTCCTTGATCTTGCGGTACAATGTTGCACGGCTCATGTTCATGATATCTGCAAGTTGCTCGACACTGAGTTCAAGGTGTTCGAGATTCTGTGATATCGCATCATTAAGGTGGTTCAGGAATTGTTCATCGGCCTTGGAATAGGCCATGGTATTGATATGCACCAGGGGGCTGCTTGCAAAATATTCCCTGATCTTATTCCGGTTCAACAGCAGGTTGGCTATCTGCACCTGGAGGTGTTCGGGTGAAAAAGGTTTTTCGATGTATGCATCAGCGCCGAGCTCGAGTCCTTCAATCCGGGATTGCAGGGTGTTTTTAGCGGTCAGCAAGATCACCGGGATATGGCTGTACTCCAGGCCGGATTTTATCCTGCGGCACAATTCAAAGCCGTCAAGCAGGGGCATCATAATATCACTGACCACCAGCTGGACTGCCTGCTCACCGAGCAGGTCAAGTGCCATCTGGCCATTCGTTGCTTTCAGCACGGTATATTTCTCCTCAAGATCGCCGCCCACGAAATCGAGGATCTCTTCGTTATCATCTACAAGTAATACTACAGGTTTCATCTGCTCAGGTTAAATTCTATATCTTGGTGAATAGGTAATACCAATACAAAAACATTCAGGTCGTCCTGCTGGTCTTCGAGACGAAGGAATCCTTTATGGAGTTCTGCAAGCGAACGCGCAAGCGCCAGGCCAATACCCGCGCCTGACTGTTTCCCATCTTCATTGATCCGGAAGAACCCTTCAAAAATCTTTTCTTTCATTTCAAATGGTATCAGGTGTCCGTCATTGCTGACTTCAAGCCTGAAGTGATTGTCTTTTTCCGAACCGGCAAACACACGGATATGGATCCGCGTCTCCGCATACTTCAACGCATTATCCAGCAGGTTGCTGATAATCTTGTTAAAGGCTTCCCGGTCCACATAAGCATACAAAGCGGCCGGTTGTTCCATTGTAAACCTTAACCGCTTCTGGTCCGCGGCCGGTTTGAACCGCATATAGGCATCAGTCACCAGTTCGCGGATTTCAGCTTTGACAAAATTCAGGCTGAAACCTTTTGTCTCCGTCTTCCGGAAGTCCAGCAACTGGGTGGTAAGATCAAGCAACCGGTCAATATTCCGGTTCATGATCTGCAGGTTTCCCTTTACCAGGGGCACTGTTTCCACCTGCTTCATCACCTTTTCCATCGGCCCTTTGATTAATGTGAGGGGCGTTCGGATTTCATGGGCCACATTGGTGAAAAATTCAATTTTCGCCTGGTAAATCTCTTTTTCCTTTTCATGCTCCAGGATTTCAAGTTTACGCTGGTTTTTTTCCTGCGTGCGACGATGGTAACGCCGCACGAGCAGGATAATTAATGTCGACACTACTGCCGTATACAGCAGGTAGGCCCATGCACTTGCCCAGAAAGGCGGCAGGATTTTTATGACCAGCGTGGCAGCTTTACTGTTCCATTGCCCGTCCGTGTTACTGGCACGTACGGTAAATGTATAAGTGCCCGGCGATAATTTGGTAAAATAGGCTTTCCTGTTCGTCTTGAGATAACTCCAGTCTTTGCTGAGCCCTTCCATTTTGTAGGCATATTCCGTCATATCCGGGGCGGTATAACTCAGTGCCGCAAAGTCAATACTAAAGGATGTCTGGTTATGGGAAAGTGTGATCGTTTTCGTAAACGTTACGGAGTTCCGGAGCGGAGAACCCGATTTAGCGATCGCCAGTTCCTTGTCGTATACCTGGAATCCTGTGATGTAAACCGGTAACACAAAGTCATTCCGGATAAACTGCACCGGATGGAAACTGATCATTCCTTTTACACTCCCGAAATACATGGTGCCGTGCTGGTCCTTGTACGCCGAATTATAATTGAACTGGTCGTTGAGTAAACCATTTGCCCGTGTAAACACGGCCACTTTGCCGGTTGAAGGCGTGAATCGCGCAAGGCCCTTTGATGTGCTGGCCCAGAAATCATGTTGTGCGTCTTCGAGCACGGCATAGATAATATTGCTGGGGAAACCCTGTCTGGTGGTATACACTTTAAACTTCTCTTTCGCAGGGTCAAACAAACAAAGACCACCCTCTGTCGCCACCCATAGCTGGTTCCGGTTATCTTCAAATACCCAGTTGACGCGGTTTCCGGCCAATGCGCCTTCCCGCCCGGGCTCATACCGGAAATGCCCGCTGGTACCGGTTTTCGGGTTAAACCAATAAATCCCGTCGGCGTAAGTGGCGGCCCAGATAATGCCCTTCCGGTCCTCGTACAACATCGTATAAAAATTCTCGGGCACCGCGTCAATAAAATCGAAATCGTCTTTAGTGCGGTTATAATACACGAGCCCGCGATCCGTGCCGGCGATTATTTTCCCGTCTTTTGTTTCAAGGAAACAGTACACGAAATCGCTCCGGAGCTTATGAGTAGCAGTTGAATAGTGGCGCAGCAGTTTCCCGGTCCTGGTATCCACGATATCAAGGCCACGATGGAATGTGCCCACCCAAAGTTCACTACCATGTACCATCAGTCCATGTATATTGGTTGGTGACACATGATGTGGCTGTGCCGTATTGTAATGCGAAAACACACCCGTGGACACATCGAGTTTATTCAGGCCCGCATCCTCGGTGCCGATCCACAGGTTACCATTCTCGTCTTTCACAATCTCGCGAACCGCATTGCCACTGATCGAGTTGCTGCCCAGTTGCGGGAAATATTTCCGGAAGCTGGTGTACTGGCGCGGATAATAGTTTATCCCCCCGAAGTAGGTACCCGCCCAGATCCCGCCTTCTTTGTCACGGCAGAAGGTATAGATTGCATTATCGGATAATGACCAGGGATTATCATAATTCTTCCGCAGCTGCTGGATCCTGCCGGTGTTTTTATTGTAAATAAAAATGCCTGACTCTGTAGCCACCCAGTACTCCGCGTCTGATTGGCGGATAAAATCGCGGACAAACAGTTCCGGGTTGTCATCAGTATGACTCAGGATATCTTTGTATGTACCTGAACGGGTATCAAATATTTTCACACCCTGCCGCGCGGTACCGATCATTATTTTTCCATCCCCTGCATTATAAATCTTTTCAATCCAGCTGTTCAGTGAGGGGCCGGTATGTTCAAACATATCGATCCCCTTTAAAGCAGGGCCATCTTCACCGAGACGGTGCATGGTCCCTGTGGCAGAACTGACCCACAACCCGTTGTCGCTGTCGCAGACCGATGATACATTCAGTTGACCGGGCTGGTCAAAGCTCTTCAGTCTGCGGGTTACCGGGTCATACCTGTACAATACCTGACGCGAGATAAACCAGATTTTACCACGGGCGTCTTCCTGGATATCGATGATCTCGGTATAGGGTGAACCCGGTACGCGGCTGAAACTCTCTGTTGAAGCGTCATACGAAAAAAGGCCCCTGTCGCAGCCGACCCATAAAATACCTGCCAGCCCTTCGAACACACTATATATATAATTACTCCCGATGCTATTTGAGTCGGCAGCATCGTTACGGAAGATCTTGAATGAATACCCATCAAAACGGTTGAGTCCGTCTTTTGTGCCAAACCATAGAAAGCCCATCCTGTCCTGCACGCTGCATATCACTGCATTATTGGACAGTCCGTTTTCAACCTGGTAGTGGGTGAAATAATAGGCCTGGGTTTTTGCCTGCCCCGTGCAAAGCAAAACAAAAAACAGGATAAGCAATCTCGTATAGCAGCCGGAAGTCCGCATGGTTATCAACGAACTTACTACAAAAATAACATTCACGGAACCGGCTGTCTGGACCAGCCGCGCGAAGTTGGCGGTTGCAACCCGTGCGACGAATTGATGAAAGAATGAGACGATCCGGCATTGCCCTTAGCCGGGAATCCGTCAATTTAGCTCCCGGTTCGGATAGTTCTAAACCAAAATTCTAACAATTAATTGCCATTATGAGAAAAAGGTCCTTCGTGCACCTGTTCCACGGACAGTGTGCGCAGTTACGGCTAAAGGTTACAACGACAGCCAACGTTGTACTCCTCCTGCTAACATTCTTCTTCACCCAGTCTGTATCGGCACAGGCAACCCACACAGTTAAAGGAAAAGTTTCCAACGCAAAAGGCGAAGCGCTGGAAGGCGTGAGCGTAACCGTCAAAGGTACCAGTATCGGCACCAGTACGGATGCGGCAGGAGCCTACACCCTGCAGGCGCCCAACGCACAGTCCACGCTGGTATTCAGCAACGTGGGATATGCCGAAATTGAAATGCCGGTGAATGGCCAGGCATCAGTGGATATTACCCTCCAGATCGGTACAGCCGACCTCAATGAAGTGGTGGTAGTGGGTTATGGGTCACAGCGAAAGAAAGACCTGACGGGTGCGGTGTCCGTGGTCAACACCAGCGAGATTACCAAGCGCCAGACGACCACGGTAGGTGAAGCCCTCCAGGGTCTCGCATCCGGTGTGGTGGTACGTGGTGGTGGCCAGCCGGGTTCGGAAGCACGGGTGGAAATCCGTGGGCTGAAGAACCTGAGCGGGACAAACCCACTTTATGTAATCGATGGCATGATTACAACGGCAAACCGCGACTTCAACCCCAACGACATAGAAAGCATCCAGATCCTTAAAGATGCATCTGCCGCGGCTATCTATGGTTCACGTGCGGCAAATGGAGTAATCATTATCACCACCAAACGCGGAAAGAAGGGACCCATGAAGGTGGACTTTTCAGCGAAAACAAGTACACAGACTACTCCGCGCTGGGATCTTGCGGGCAAGGATGAATTTGTGGCACTCAACTATATGGCCTATGATAATGCCGGCGTGCCGAGGCAGAACCTGAACCTCAATGTTAATACCGACTGGCAGGATGCAGCATTCCAGACTGGCAACATGCAGGACTACAATGTAAGCTTTGCAGGTGGCGGCGACAACGGCAGCTACATGGTTTCCGCCAATTACTTCGACAACAAGGGAACCGTGATCAGTACCGGATTTGACCGTCTCAGTTTTCGCGTCAACTCACAGGGCAATAAAGGGATTTTCAGCTTTGGGGAAAGCCTCGCTATCACTAATGCAAAGTCTGATGAAATGTCAGGCAACCCGTACGCTGATGTGGTCCGCCTGCTGCCAACTATTCCCGTGTATGATGATGGCAACCCTGGCGGTTTTGGCTATGGTAACGAAAGCATGGCAAGGACCTTCGGTTCAAACCCCGTGGCAATGGCCAGTCTGGAAGACCGTGCGCTGGAAAACTTCCGGGTGCGTGGGAATATCTGGGGCGAGCTCAAGCTTCGCCCATGGCTGAAGTTCCGTTCCAATTTTGGTTATGAAACCAGCAACGATAACTACATGTACAAACGCAAGGAGGGTAACTGGACGCTCAACCAGGCATACGATCCGGCAATCTATAATGAAAACCGTGGTCGCTTCGAGTCACTTCTGATTGAAAACACCCTGTCCTTCAATCAACGATTTAACAAACACTCACTGAACGTAATTGCCGGACAGACTTACCAGCGCGATGATTACGGGCAGATCTGGGGCACGAAACGGAATATCCTGCAGAACTCTTCGTCCGGTGCTTACTACTGGGTGCTTGACCAGGGCAGCGAACCACAAACCGGTGGTTTCCTGCAGAAAGGGATCCTGCTGTCCTATCTTGCCCGCGCGGAATACAACTTCGATGATAAATACCTGCTGAACGCAGTTGTCCGTTATGATGGTTCGTCCCGCCTTGGCCGCGATGACCAATGGGGTACGTTCCCATCCGTGTCTGCCGCCTGGAGGCTCAGCAACGAAGAATTTTTCAATGTAAAAGGAGTGAATGACCTGAAAGTCCGTGTCAGCCATGGACAACTCGGAAGCAGCAGCGGTCTGGGTTACTGGGACTACATGCCGGTGATCAATACGTTCTCTACCATCGTAATGGGTGCGGGGCAAAACCTGTTTCCGGGTGCCACACAGGTGCGGCTGGCCAACCAGGGACTTCGCTGGGAAAAACTCACCCAGACCAACTTTGGTGTGGATGCAACGGTGCTTGATAACAGGCTGAGTTTAACAGCCGAATATTTCATCGCGAAAACAGAGGATGTCCTGACCTTCATGCCGATCCTGATGACAACCGGTAATGATGGTGGCAACCCGGCGGTGAATGCTGCAAGCCTTCGGAATACAGGGTTTGAATTTTCGGGTACCTGGAATGGCAAGGCGGGTCGCGACTTCAGTTATTATGTTACTGCAAACGTGACTACCCTGAAAAATAAAATCCTCAACCTCGGGTACGGCCGCAATAACATTTTCACTGGTACAACCGTCACTGAAATCGGTACTCCCGCAGGTATGTGGTACCTGCTTGAAACCGATGGCCTCTTCCAGAACCAGGGAGAAGTGGATGCCTACCAGAACAAGGATGGCATTGTCATACAGCCGACAGCAAAACCGGGTGATATCCGTTTTGTAGACCACAATGGTGACGGACAAATCACCAATGATGATAAAGTGGTGCTCGGCAGTCCATGGGCAAAATGGGAACTTGGCCTGAATGCAGGTGCGTCCTACAAAAACTTCAGCCTTAGTATGAACTGGTTTGGTTCGTTCGGTTCAAAAGTATACAATGGCTACCGCAGCCTGGTTGATCGTTTTGATGACAACTCCAACTACCGCGCTGGTATCAAACCATGGACGC
The DNA here is from genome assembly GCA_004173355.1 of Chitinophagaceae bacterium. Classification (GTDB taxonomy): domain Bacteria; phylum Bacteroidota; class Bacteroidia; order Chitinophagales; family Chitinophagaceae; genus JBEVJC01. The sequence continues at coordinate 14,428 of SEAD01000100.1, forward strand.
CGGAGAATCCTAACACCGATGTACCCAGGGCATTTTATGGTTCAACGCTTAACTCACGCGGCGATACTGACCGCTGGCTCGAGGATGGTGGTTTCTTCCGCCTGAAATTTATCAATATCTCTTACAGCCTGCCCGATGCCTGGGTGAAAAAAATCGGATTCAGCAATGCGCAGATTTCAATCGCGGGGCAGAACCTGGTCACGTTTACCAAATTTGATGGCATCGATCCCGAGTTTAACAACGCAAGCATGTTTGAACGTGGCGTTGCCGGTTTCCAGTTCCCGAATCTAAAAACCTATTCTGCCGGTATCCAGTTTGGATTCTGATTGCTTACCAATTTATTACAACCTAATTGCATTATATGAAACAGCTTATAAAATATGTGTTAGCCGCGGGACTGGTGGCGCTCCTGCTGCCTTCCTGTAAAAAGGATCTCCTGAACGTGGAGAATCCGAATACCATCACCGAAGAACAATTCTGGCAGACAGAGGAAGATGCTGACCAGGGCGTGAACGCCGCCTATGCGATGTTCTACAAACCGGGTGGCTGGTCAAGATGGATATATTTCCGCCTCGATCTTACTTCCGATGAAGGATGCAGTAAAAGTCCATGGATTGAACTGGCCGACTGGACGCGTTTCCAGTACGTCAACTACAATTTCTGGGAAGGAAATGCCATCACGTGGAGGGATACGTACAAAGCGATCTTCCGTTGCAACCAGGTACTGGCAAACGTACCTGCGATCGAGTTCGCCGATAATACAAAAAAGGACCTGCTGCTGGCACAGGCAAAGTTCCTTCGCGGGCTTTACTATTATTACGCGGCGCTGATGTGGGAAAACATTCCGGTCGTACTGGATGTTTCCAAACCGGACGACCTGCCGGCACAAGTACCTGTAGCGCAGGTCTGGGCACAGGTGGAAAAGGATTTCTCTGAAGCACTGGCTGTATTACCAGTTGAATGGGGTGCGGTGGACAAAGGCCGTCCGACCAAAGGCTCCGCCAGCGCATTCCTTGCGCGTGCGCAGATGCAGCAGCACAAATGGCCGGAAGCGAAAGCTTCGCTCGATTATTTCTTCACTGGTGCCGGTGCAGGGAAGTATAACCTGACCACCAGCTTCCAGGACAATTTCACCCATACCAACGAAAACAACAGTGAGTCTGTTTTTGAAATCCAGTTTTCTGATCTCAATAAAGGGGGTGATGGGGATGATCCGAACCAGAACATGGGACATAACCGCGCGCAGTTTTTTGCACCACGCGGTATTGGCTGGAGCGACGGACAGGCAAGGTACTGGCTGGTCAACCAGTTCAAACAGGAGAGGACGATTGCCAATACCCTGGATCCCCGGCTGCGTGCCTCACTGTTCTATCCCGCACTGGAAGCAGATTTCGGCGACAAGGTCTACGGGCGCAACTGGGAATGGGGTGGTGACGAAGCCTGGTTCAGGAAATACCAGCGCGACTATTTCCGCAGCAACGAAGACTATTTTGCACAGAATAATGTACGGCTGGTCCGTTACGCGGATGTCCTGCTGATGTATGCGGAAGTGCTGAATGAAATGGACCAGACCGCAACCGCTGCCCAATATGTGAATACCGTCCGTGCGCGCTCAAACATCGCTGCACTGGCAGTAGGCCAGCCCGCATCATTGCTTGGCAAGGACGCATTCCGTGAGCGGCTGAAAGTGGAACGTGCACTCGAACTTTGCGGTGAGAGCGTCCGATGGGCCGACCTGAAGCGCTGGGATGATCTTACCACTGCAGCTAAAGTGGCGGTAGTGGCACAGCGTGACCCCGACTTCAACAATTTTGTTGTGGGTAAACATAACCGCCTGCCAATCCCGCAGACAGAAGTACTCAATAACCCCAATGTTGTACAGAACGACCAGTATTAATTGATGATAATGAATACCCGGACTATGATACTCTTTGCTCTCCTGGCAATCTCGTTAAGTATGTGTGGTAAAAAAGGCGGTGGAGATGATGGTGGACCACCACCGGCCCCGCCACCTGTGGACCAGCCAATGATGCTCGCCGATCCTTTTGTGCTGAAACATGATGGGGCTTACTATATGTATGGCACCTCTGGCACCACACCGGATGCCGGTATCCCCGTGTACCAGTCGGCAGATGGGAAAAACTGGACAGGGCCTGCCGGCAAGTCCGGCCAGGGACGCGCCCTGTCAAAAGGGGAAAGCTATGGCAGCAGCGGGTTCTGGGCACCGGAAGTGTTTTTCAAAAATGGTCTGTTCTATATGTTCTATACTGCCAATGAACATATTGCGGTGGCCACCAGCACATCACCACTCGGGCCGTTTACCCAGACGGTACAGCAGCCTCTGCATGATGTCAAGGAGATCGATCCGCATGTATTTGTGGATGATAACGGAAAGAGCTACCTGTATTTCGTGCGTTTCGATAATGGCAATAAAACCTATGGTGCCGAGCTGAATGACGACTGGAAATCCATAAAGGAAAATACCATCACCACCTGTATCACACAGTCGGCTGAATGGGAGATCGTGTCCGGCGCACAGTGGCCCGTAACCGAGGCTCCCGAAATGCTGAAACACAAGAACCTTTATTACCTGTTTTATACAGCCAATGATTTCCGCAGTCCCGCATACAACGTAGGTTACGCAACCTCTTCGTCGCCACTCGGGCCATTTACAAAATATGCAGGCAGTCCGATCGTTCCGAAAACAGATAATATACAGGGCACGGGCCACAATGCATTTGTAATGGTGGGCAGCGACCTGGTGATGTATTACCATGCGCATAACAGTCCGACTGCGGTAGGACCGAGGCGTACCCTTTTCAGTACCGCCAGTTTTGAGCCAGGTGCCGATGGCATCGATGTATTGAAAATAAATCCGGTCAAACAGGTGCCTGTTGTGAAGGCACAATAAGTCATCGAAATTAAATCTGATTTAAACCCAAAGAACATGAAGTTATTTCGTCTATCAGGGCTACTCGTGCTGGCCTGTGTGTTAATGCAGTCGATTGGTTGTAAGGAACCGGAAAAAAAGGAAACGAAGGAAGAATCAAAACAGGAAACTGTTTCTGGCCGCGCCATCTGGACAAAGGAGCAGGCGAATGCCTGGTATGATAAGCAGCCATGGCTGGTAGGGGCCAACTTCCTGCCGAGTACCGCAATCAATGAACTGGAAATGTTCCAGGCAGAAAGTTTTGATACTGCTACCATCAGCCGTGAGCTCGGCTGGGCTGCAAAACTTGGAATGAATACCATGCGTGTGTACCTGCATGACCTGCTCTGGCAGCAGGATGCAGCAGGTTTCCAGCAGCGGCTCGAAACCTTCCTGGCTATTGCCAGCCGCTATGGCATCCGGCCAATGTTTGTACTGTTTGATTCCTGCTGGGACCCCTTCCCGAAAACAGGGAAACAGCGTGCGCC
>SEAD01000235.1 GCA_004173355.1 Chitinophagaceae bacterium
CCCTGGAAAGCTTGCGGGAACTGGTGGTGGCAGAGCTGGAAGTTCCCCTTGCGGCCGGTAGCGGGGCGGTCCGGTCGAAAAAGGGCAGGGAGCTGCGCTGGACCGGGGACAGCTGCAATCTGATCGAGCTGGTCTACGGGATATTCGACTGCAGGCAGGTGAACGACGGGGAGGTGGACCTGTCGGACCTGATGGATGTTTTCGAGCAGTGCTTCCAGGTCAACCTGTCGCGCTACTTCAGAAGGTTTACCGAGATCAAAAGACGCAAGTCGATCAGCAAGACCAGGTTTCTCGATGAGATGGCAAGGGTGGTGAACAAGCGGATCGAGGACGGGGATGCCTACGTGCCGATGGCCATGCGCTAGATTTGGAATTTGGATTTTTCAGGTGTTTTCAGGAGTAATATAGCTATCTTGGTATAGCAATCCAGTTGGACTGGAAACTGTTAAATGATTGGTAATGAAAATATGGACGATTTTCGCCTTTGTGCTGGTGCTCCAGCTTGGGCCATTGCAGGTACGATCGCAGACACTGGACCCGGGGATTGGCCAGCTGGTTGAAAAGCAGCAGGCCGACTGGAACCGCAACGATATGGCGGGCTATGCCAGCGCGTTTTCCGAGGATGCGGTGCTGGTGAATTTTTTGGGGATGTACTGGAAGGGACGAAAGGAGATCGCAGCGCAGTTTGCCCTGATCAACGACTGCTGCATCCGTCCGACCGCAATCGCGCTGGAATGGGCAGGTTCTAAGGAGTTTTCGGCAGATGTAGTGGTAGGGCACCTTAAGGAAACCCTGATCGCAAGGGAGGATTACGCCGTTCCGGGCGGAGTGGTGAAAAAAGGTTCGGTCAACCATAAGTATATCACCGCGGTGTTCCAAAAAAATCAGGGGCAGTGGAAGATTGCTAGCATGCAGGTTACCCAGGTAGCTGCCGTAGGGGCACCGCCAAAGTAGTTATTGGCCTCCCGGCCGGGGGATTGGTCCCCGGTTTTTAGCGCAATTTGGAATAATGGGTAAACAGGATTTCATCGATTTCAAATCTGCTTTTTTCCAATGTTTCCATAAATCCCAAAACTTTCTCGAATTCGGCCCTGTGGACTAGTTCTTCCCGGTACCTGTTGCGGCAGTTGCCTTCGAGCGTTAAATTGATGATTTGCGCGTTGCCCTGAAGGGTATGGGAAACATCGGTTACCATAAAGGTTGCTGTTCCCAATTCTGCCTTCACAAACCATAGGTCGAGCGTTTCGTAGATCCTTGGCGTATGGGTCAGCCAGATGGAAAAGCACCGGTGGTTATCATAGTTGGAAAAGCGGCAAAAGTGTTCGATGCCCTCATTTTTGAATACCTCGGGGTGCTGCTCGTTGAGCAGGAATATATCCTCGTAAATTTGCCGTATCCACCTGGTTATTTTCGGGATATCATAGTGCAGGTCCTGGGCAATGAACTTTAAAGAGGTATTTGGTCCCGGTCTGTAAAACTGCTTTTCCAGCAGCGACCTTAGAAAATCGTTGTAAACGTGCGCCGACTGCAAAAGCTTGCTGGCCCAGTCCATGCTGCCGCCCAGGCAGTACAGGATTTCAGCCGAGCTGGCCTTGTGCAGGTTTAAAGGCCTGTTGTTTCTTGTTGCCATGTTCTACATTTTTGTTAGGGAAGTTAGCTAAAATATCTCCGGTACGGAAAGCTTTCCGCTACCAGCGGCTCCTCCGGGGATTTATTCATGACATATGGGCCAAGTGATCTGATCTGGGAATAAGCGATTAGGAATTGAAAATATTTTAATGCAACTTTGTTGCGTAATGACACTTGACCGCAAAGCGATATCCGGCTTCCATCTGCAACTGTGCGCCCAGCTTGTGGTTCTGCTGCTGATCTGCCTTCCCGTTTTTACCTTGCTGCACCATCGGCCGGGGCAGGCCAGGCCTTGCACGGACAGCTCGAAGCCTTTGGTCTACGGGGCGGAAAAGGACTGCGGCATCTGTGATTTCCTTGCCCATTTCCAAAAAGCGCAGTTTTTGCCTTCAGTTTCCGGACAGGATCAACTGATGCTTTTTCCGGGCGTGCCCGTTTATGCAAGCTTTGCCGAAGGTGGTTTTGCTGGGGTGGCCAAGGAGCATGCCAACAAGGGGCCACCGGCGCCTTAGATCGGCCAGCCTGCGCTGGCGCATTCAGTCTTGATGCCCTTAATTTCCTAAGGGGATCCGGCACCATTTTGTGCCTTTAATCCAATAAAAAATACATTTCAAACCAAAAACTTCTCAACGCTATACATCATGGCTACAACCTATACCATCCAGCATGCAAAGCTGGGCAAAAAATGCTATTTCGCTATTTTACTGATCATTGCCTCGCTAGGGGCCTGCAAGAAGGAAAACCAGCAGCTCGATCCGGAAAGTCCGGTTGCCGAGAACATCGAAATCGGAACCTCCAACGCCAAAAGGGCGCTAAGGGGAAGGGATTTCCACTTCAACGCAGATGTGCTGGCAGCGACAAGGATAAAGGACGTTCAGGTCAGGATCGTGCAGAAGGCCGGGGAGAACTACGCTTCCAGCTGGAAACTGGAACTGAACTGGCCGGAATATGCGGGCGTTAAAAATACCAACGTGCACAAGCATTTCATCATTCCGCTGCTTGCACCGGAGGGCAATTACGATTTTTATTTCATCGTGACCGACGAAAATGGAGGGAAGCTGGAGCTTATCGAGCAGCTGGTGATCATAGACCCGGCCAATATGCCGGTGGATCCCAAAATCGGCCGTGATTTTGTATCGCGCAACGGGGAGCTGATCTATTACACCGATACCTTTGTGGAAAAGGAACTGGTGCTGAAAAAAGGGGACGAGCTGTCCCTACATGCCCAGGTCAGCGAAATCAAGGGGGACGGCATACTGTACTCGGTTCTGGTGAAAAGGAAAAACAGCTATAGCCCGGAAAGCATCGATAAGCTGGATTTGGGCAAGGTGATCGTAGTAACAAAAGTGGAGCACAAGGGATTGGGCAACGCTTCGAAGGTATCCACCCTTAAGCTGGTAAATGGGGCCTACGGCGGGGAGACGATCGTGGTCGGTGCGGCCCTTGATGCCAATGAGCCGGCGCCAAACCCGATTACGGGGATCAAAAGCTGGGAATCCGGGCAGTACGAGTGGATCATACTCTACAAGAACACAACCTACAACATGAGCGTTTATAAAAAAATCCCGATTACGGTAAGCTTTTAGCGCTGCCTGTCAGCGGCCGGCAATGAAATTATCTGAAACATTGTAGGCCACTTTCGGTTTATCCTTTGGCCAGCGGCGCGGGCCGATTATATTTTTTAAAAACCTAGATTATGGAAAACGGGCAGCAAAAGGACCAGAAAAAACCGGAACAGCGGACATCCTACGAGGAACTGTACGGAAAGGACAGCGTAGGGGGCGTGGAAAAGGGCAAATCCAAGTCGGATCCCGAGGGACCGGGCGATTTTGGCGGGGCAGCAGCCTCTCCGGGTGCGGGGCAGGATTCTGGTAAGGAGAATGAAAAAAAGAAAGAACGGGATTAGCGTTAGTTAGCGAAGTCTTGTAAGCTGCAGGCGCTTTGATAGGGCCTGCAGCTTTTTTTTGTTCTATAGGTCTTGTTGCATTGAATTGGACCTGGAAAGATCCTTTTGGATTGCCAATGCTGGTCTTCGGCGATGTCCGGACGGGTGGATCACACCGGCCAGTTCATGCCAAGCAGCATCGAACGGATCCTCTGGCCTGCAGCTTTTCTGCCTATCAGTTCGGGCTGGTTGCGCGAAGCGCTGAGCAGGCTCTGTATAAATGGGCCGGGCTGATCGGAAAGCAGCAGAATCTTGCATTCCCTATTGGGATATATCCTGGAAAGGGTCTCAAGGAAACCTATAACTTCCAGGGTATTGGCATCAAGGTCTATTACCAGCATGGTCAGCTTTTTTGCCTCGGAGCGTGATTCCTCCAGCACCTGGAGCGCCTTTAATGGGTTTGGTACGCTTACCAGCTCCACTTGTGGATGGTCGTTTTCCAGCTCGGTTTTTATCGATGGTCTGTTTTGCTTGTTGTTTTCCAGCAGTAGAATGAATTTTTTTGCCATAGGTTAGGGATGTAGGGACGGCTGTGCAATAGTCGCGCCGAAAATCTTCCACCGTCGGCAATTGGCCTCTGCGCCGACGGCGGGCTGATATGCATTATCTTTGTTTGTTCAATGGAAAGCTGCTGGGATTG
>SEAD01000236.1 GCA_004173355.1 Chitinophagaceae bacterium
TCACGATACGGTGCGAACCAGCCGCCGACCAGATACTGGTGCGCATTGAAGACCGGGGAACAGGGATCGGCCCGGCAGATGTGCCGTTGATCTTCGACCGGTTCCACCGGGCTGCCGGTATCGACCATATGCGCATTTCCGGATTTGGCATTGGCCTTTATCTCTGCGCAGAGATTATACGCATGCATGAGGGCAGGATCTGGGCGGAAAGTGAGCTTGGCAAGGGAACAGCCCTTTCCTTTACGCTTCCGGTATGCCCTTAGCACGGCCCGGAGCGCGGGATGGCAGGCTCAGGCGGAAACAGGTTTCTCCATGCCCACTGGTCAGTCCGATCTTTCCGCCGCCGGCCTCTATAAAATCCCTCACCATATGCAGCCCCAGCCCCGTGCCCTTCTCCCCGGCTGTCCCAAACGTAGTCTTCAGGTTGCCCGAGGTGAACTTGTGCTGCATTTGTACATCGATCCCTATGCCATGGTCGGTGACCGAGATCTCGGTCCTCCCATTTCTGGTCCGCGCGGCAAGTTCGATCGTTCCCCCGGAAAAGGAGAACTTGATGGAATTGGAAACCAGGTTGCGGATGATAAAATCGAACTGGTCCCGGTCCGCATAGACGCTCACCCCCTCCGGCACATCAGTGGTGACACGAATGTTCTTGGACCGGTACTGTACCTGGAGAAGGCTTAGGGTGCTCCCGATGGGTCCGCAGATCGAAAATTCCGTTGGTTCCGGCCTGATCTCGTTGAGCTGGGACCTTGACCAGATGAGCAGGTTGTCGAGCGTTTCGCTCAGCATGAAGCTCTGGTCTTTCAGCATCTTCAACAATCCCGGAAATTCCCCGGTACCAACTCCCCCGCTGTCCATCATTTCCAGTGCCTGCCTTAAGCTTCCCGCAGGCCCCCGAAGATCATGGCCGATGATGGAAAACAGTTTGTTCCTCAGCACGACGGTCTGTTCGAGCTTTCGGTTCAGACGTCTGGTACGTATGAGGAAAACCACGAACGTAAGCGTAACGGCCAGCAATCCGATCGATACCGCAAGTGAAATGACACTTTTCCGATCAGTTTTCCGCTGGACCTCAAGCTGGCGGATGTCCTTTATCCGCCGTCCGTTCAGCAGTGAATCGGTAATGCGGTGGTGCGCCTGGAGGGCGACCATTGCAGAAGTATAATCCTGTTGCTGTTTATGGACTCCTGCCAGCGACCGGTAGATGTCGGCCTGCAGTTCGGCATTGTTCAGTGTGCGGGAGATGTCCAGGGCATGCCCGAGGCACCGGAGGCTGCTGTCGGCATCCCCGGGCGGCAGAAGGTTTGCAATGCGAAGCAGGGCCATGGCCTGCTGGGGATAAAGACCGTTCGCCCTGGCGAAGGCCAATGCCCGCTTATGGTACCGGATGGCCTGGCGGGAATGTCCCTGGTACTGGTGCATCTGTGCGGTATCCACCAGTTGGTCGAATGCCCCGGCAGCATGGTTGGGCATGGTGGGAACGGGCTCGTTCCTGCAGGCGGGGGAGCACAGGCAGATCATCACAGTGATCAGGCATGCTCCCCGGATTCTGATAGCGTTCATATTAGGAGCTTGGGTTAAGCGTTTATCTACCGGACAGCTCTAAAAACTGTACCATTATTATTTTCCCGTGTGGCAGGCCATTAATGGCCGCTATAACATCCCCTCCGGCAGCATCCTGTATATCTTAGAGGACATCGACACATGTTACCTATCTGCCTGATATCTAATAGGGTCCCATCGTAAATCTTTATAGCTTCCGGATTATTCATCGGACATGGGCTGCCCAAAATTTCCCGGGAAGATGATGCTGGCCGGCAACTACTGTCCCCAGTCCCTTCTGCCGGCCATTTCTCACCACCCCCTGCCCGGGTGCAGGCCGATCAACAGCAGGCAAAAACGGATGACCTGTCATATTCGTCCCAATTTGGCCCGGACGGGGCACGTTAAGATATACCGCCGTTCAGGTGGCCTATGAAATGAGGCTGGCACCCTGTGCAGGCCCGGAATAAAGGGGCAGCGCAAAGGAGAATACGGAGCCCTTTCCCGGCTCGCTGTTCAGAACTATGCTGCTGCCGTGCAGGCGCAGGATCTCCGAGACCAGATAAAGTCCGATCCCGAACCCCGACACATACCTAGTCTTGTCGTTGCCTGCCCGGAAGAAACGTTCGAACACCCGTTGCTGGTCATCGGGAGAAATTCCGATCCCCTGATCGGCTACCGCTATTACCACTTCGTCCCCCACAATCCGGCAGCTGATATGGACCAGGGCCCCGGCCGTGGAATATTTTACGGCATTATTCACAAGGTTGGTCATCACCTGGCCGATCTTGTTCCTGTCTGCATCTGTTTGCGGGCCATGGTGGCATTCCAGTTCGAACCGGTATCCCGGAGAAAGTATGCTGGACTCCCCGACCACCTCTTCCATCAGTTCCGCCAGAGGGAAAATAGAGCGGTCCAGTTCCATTTTCCCCTCTTCCAGCCGGGACAGATTGAGGAAGTCGTGGACCATGGCGGACATTTTCCTGGTCTGGGCCTCCGCCCGGGCAAGCAGTTTTTCGCTTGCCAGGTCGGCCCGGACGGCTGTTCTGGCAAGCGCCAGCTGTATATACGATCTTAGGGAAGTGAGCGGTGTCTTCAGTTCATGGCTAACGATCGCAATGAAATCGTTTTTCCGCTGCTCTTCCAGTTTTCTTTCGGTAATATCCCTCGCAATTTTTGACAGTCCGATGATCCTGCCCTCTCCGTCCCTTACCGGGGAGATGGTCAGCGAAACATCGATCAGCTTCCCCTCCCTTGTGAGCCGCCTGGTCTCAAAATGTTCTACGTGCTCCCCGTTTTTCAGCCTTCCCAGGATCATCGGCTCTTCCTGCGGGCGATCGGCGGGAATGATCTCCAATATCGACCTGCCGATCATCTCCCCTGCGGTATAGCCGAACATGCGCTCTGCCGACCGGTTCCAGCTGGTAATGATGCTACCCAGGTCCTTACTGATGATGGCGTCATCGGTCGATTCCACGATCGCCGACAGCATTGCATTTTTTGCTTCCGATCGGATCTGCTCGGACAGGTCCCTGGCGATCTGGGAAAGGCCACAGATTGCCCCGTTCTGGGTCCTGACGGGCGAGACGGTCAATAGGACTTCAATGGGCTGCCCGTGTTTGGTGAGCCTTTGGGTCTTGAACGGGTCAAGTTGCCCATTCCGCTGGATCCCGGCGAGCATTTCCTGCTCCCGTTGCCGTTGATCTTCGGGAACCAGTTCAAGGATGGAACGTCCGATCATCTCCCGGGCGGTATATCCGAACATCCTCTGGGCCGACAGGTTCCAGCTGCACACGATACCCCGAAGGTCGGTGCTGACCAGGGCGTCATTGCACGCGTCCATTATCGTGGTCAACAGTGCTCCGCGTTCTTCCGCAGACATCAACTGGGCAATCAGTTCACGATGCTCCCTAATATCGACTGCTCCTGGAACCCCATCCTGTCCCCTGCCATTTGTTTTCGGATCCAATGGTCCATCATTCTCCATAAAAACTGCATTAAGGTAAGTTGGGCAAATATAGGCATTTAATAATTGCTGCACCTCGCCGTCGCCATGGTGCCGGGTGCTACTGCCGCCCGATCATCAATCGGGCGGCCATTGGGGATTTTGTGGCATATATATTGTAGTCCGGTAATGTTAAATATCAATGGTTATGCCCCTTAGAGAACTGGAAAGGATAAAAGCACTAAAAAGGTTTCTGGATATTGAATTCACCCGCGAGGGCGAGCTCCAAAAGATCGTTGAGATCGCCGCGGAGATATGTGAATGCCCCATTGCACTGATCACCCTGGTCGATGAGGATACCCAGCACGTCCGCTTTAGGACCGGCACCGAACTGCAGGAGACAAAAAGGGCCGATGCCTTCTGCAACCATACCATCAGGGACGGGCGGACACTGATCGTCCCTGATGCGGAACAGGACGCGCGCTTTACCTCCAATCCACTGGTGACCGGAGATCCCAATATCCGCTTCTATGCAGGGGCGCCGCTGGTTACCACCGACGGGAACAGCCTGGGCAGTTTGTGCGTGATCGATACCAAAGCCCGTCTGCTCAGTGAGTACCAGAAAAGGATGCTCGAGTTTCTGCGCGGCCAGGCCATGAACCTGTTGGAGTTTGAGGCCAGCGTATCGATCTTAAA
>SEAD01000237.1 GCA_004173355.1 Chitinophagaceae bacterium
GCTGATAGTATCAACGAGATGTGTAGCATTGATAATATACCAACTTTCTCTCTGAACGACCATTACCAAAAAATAAAAACACAAAAATAAACGATTAAACCAGTGTACTGTAACAATGGCAGAGACGTTTCTGAATCCTGTAATTGAGAAACTGCTTGAAAAATATCCGGGTAGTACGGTAAAGACCGTCAACCTTGTGGAAACAAATATCCCGCATCTTGATACCGGGCATCTCCGGTCATTTTTCACCCCGGCAGAAGAGCTGACTGCGGAAGACCGGTCAGCAATCCAATACTCCGACACTGCAATCGCACAACTTTTTGCTGCGGACATTATTGTGATCGGGGCGCCACTGTACAACTTCGGGATACACTCTTCACTCAAAGCCTGGATCGATCATGTGGCAAGGGCAGGGAAAACATTCCGTTACGATGCCAACGGACCCGAGGGGCTCGTAAAAGGTAAAAAACTGTACATCGCGATGTCATCGGGTGGGATTTATTCGGAGGGGCCTTACCAGTCGTACGACTTCGTGGTCCCTTACCTGAAAGCCACACTTGGATTTATTGGCATTACGGATATCACTGTGTTCCGGGCCGAAGGGATCAATATTCCCGGAATAAAAGAAAACGCACTCAGCAAAGCAGTCGGTGCAATAGCAGTTTAAAACCAGCCACCGGGGCCGGTAGTAATTCCATGCCGGTCCTCCCGGGAAAAAGGATACTTTCGTCATGCGGACGAATTAAATCCTTCAACATGCATGAGCACAATGACCCACCGGATTACAGATACCTGTACCTGGTCGCGGGTACACCAAAAGATTACTCAAACAGCATTTACCAGTTTTATATAGAACTCGCCGAAATCACCGAACTGACTGATGAGCTGGTCACATCACGGCTTGACCATAGTGAGTATTGCCAGGTGATCAGCAAAACCCCAACCAGTTACCTGCTTCATGCCTGTATCCAGGATATCCCGGATCTGATCAGGGATTTCGGGGCAAATAATATTGCTGTATACCAGGTCATACGGATCGCCAAAATTTTAAGTCTCCCCTGACCCGCCTGCAAATCATCCCGCACCGGCTTCCCCGCTGCCTGGCAACCAATGTTAAATAATTATTACCGGTGAAGCTTTCTCACGGGTCCGGTCCACATTTGCAGGATGAAAGCTACCAATGCATGGGTGTTGATTCTGCTGGGCATCACCTGCTTTGTTACCGGCAAGCAGGTTTCCGCGCAGCGTAACCCGCTGGTTCTTCCATTCACACAGCCATTTTTCTACAAACTCCATCCTGACTCAGCCTTCAGTATGCTGAAGGATAAAATGAACGGTTATATCCAGGAAAAAGATGAAAAAGGCCAGGCCACCTGCCTGCAGCAGATGGGCCAGCTTTTTTTCCGTCTGGGCAGCTACTCGCAGGCCGTCGATCACCTGCTCCAGGCAGATAAAATTTTCCGCAGGACCGGCTCGGCATCACTCGCGGGAAACCTCAATATCCTCGGTACTGTATATTATTATAACCAGCAGCGCGAACAGGCAAGGCTGCAGTTTAATGAAGCACTCGGCATCAACCAGCAAACGCAGAATACTGCGGGCATGGCTGAAACATTCGGCCTGATCGGACACATGCACGAAAAACTCCTGCATTACGATTCCTCCTTCCACTACCAGCGCAAGGCATTGTACTATGCCCTGGCTGCAAAAGACACCGTCATCACTGCAAAGACCTACGAAAACCTCGGCAGCATCTACGAAGACCAGGCAGAGTACGACTCGGCCCATTTCTATTTCCTCCGGTCCCTGGAAGCCTACCAGGCAACAGGACGCGTAGTAGAGCAGGTGGAAGTGTTAAACAACCTCGGGGATGTATGGCGAAAGAGGGGGAATTTTGAAAAGGGTATGTACTATGCGCGCCAGGCGGCCGATCTGGCAATGATCACCGGTGAAAAATACCAGCTGCAGAGCGCGTACCGCGATATTTCCCAGAACTTCCTCGGTATCGGCCTCGCGGACAGCGCCTATACCTATCTCGAAAAAAGCCGCGAGCTGGTGCAAGCAATCTACAGCATCGAAAACAGCTACCAGATCGGGGTCCTGCAGACACTTTATGATACCGAAAAAAAGAATGCCCAGATCGAAAACCTCAACACGGCAAGGAAAGCCAACAAAGTACTCAGCTGGGCAAGCATTATCATCCTGGTCATGATCGCCGTCATGGCCACACTGGTAATCAAACACCAGAAACTGAAAATCCGTAATGAAAAGACGGTCAACCAGGCCCTGGTCAAAGTCCATGAAACCGAAAAGGGCCTCATGGAATCCGAACTCAAACGACAACAACTGGAAGAAAATTCCTTGAAGGAACAACTGGACATCAAGAGCCGCCAGCTTTCCTCCCATCTCCTGCACCTCATCCAGAAAAACGAGGTGATGGAGGAATTGCGCCAGGGACTGGATTCCATTATCCGCGACGATAAGCGGGACCAGAAAAAACAGGTCCGCCAGTTACTGCAAACCATCAACGGCAGCTTCACCCAGGACTCCTACTGGGAAGAATTCCGCCTGATCTTCGATAAAGTGCACCCCTCTTTCGTAACCGGTTTACAGGCAACATACGCCAGCCTGACAGGCGGTGATATCCGCCTGCTCACCCTGATCAAAATGAACCTTGCACCATCGGATATGTCAACTTTACTGGGCGTCACACCCGATAGCCTGCGGGTGCAGCGGTACCGCGTAAAGAAAAAACTCGGCCTCGGCCAGGATGATTCGCTTGCCGGATTTGTGCAATCACTGGTTTAATAATGCGCATTTGCAGTCGCGCACACAGGAGGTAATAATTCCTTAATGTACATCACCGACAAACACATAAGGCTGGTTACCAGCAAACAAGCCGTCAGCAAAACACTCCTGCTGCCGCGTTGTATACGCCCTCAAAAGTTTTGCTGCCCTAATGTACGCCCCTGCCTGAAGCCCTGCCTGTTTTTTTAAACAACATTTGGCCCTGAAAATATTGTTTATGAAAAAATTCTTACTGCTTCTCACCACCTGCCTGCCGGCACTGATCGGACTGGGTCAGTCCGCTTCCGAGCCGGCCTTACTGAAAGGCACCATTTCTGATGCATCGAACCGGAGTAAACTCGCCGGCGCATCTGTCAGGATTTCCGGTTCGACCAACGGGACGGTAGCCGACCTGAATGGCCAGTTCGTCCTCTACTGTACACCGGGACAAACATCCTTAACCGTAAGCTTCCTAGGTTACCGGGACACCACCCTGCAGGTCACACTTCCGCAAAACCAGGTGACCAGCCTCAACATTTCCCTCAGCAGCGGCATATCTCAACTGGGTAACGTATTGATCACAGGTTATCTCGAGGGGCAGGCCAAAGCACTCAATCAGCAGAAAAATGCGGACAATATCCGGAACATCATTTCCTCCGACCAGATCGGCCGTTTCCCCGATCCCAATGCTGCCGAAGCGCTGCAGCGGGTACCGGGTGTAAACATCGAACGCGACCAGGGAGAAGGACGTTATGTCCTGATCCGCGGACTCGCCCCGCAATTCACCAATATCAATATCAACGGTGAACAGATCCCCTCACCGGAAGCCGATGTCCGCTTCGTGGCGCTCGATGCGATCCCGAGCGACCAGCTGGCTTCAATCGAAGTGAGCAAGACGCTGACACCGGACATGGACGGTGATGCCGTGGGTGGTTCAGTTAACCTCGTCACCCGCACCGCACAAAATAAATTCGCCCACATCAACGGATCACTGGCCGGTGGTTTCAACAACCTGATCGGGCAACCCAACGTCCAGGGCCAGCTGCAGTTTGACCAGCGTCTTGGCAAAAAAGAAAAACTCGGCGTAATGGTGAATGGCAACTACTACCACAACCACCTCGCAAGTGACAACTGGGAATATGCACCCTCCGATGGCGAACTGGAGTTCCGCGATTATGAACTGGTACGTACCCGAACGGGAATCAGTTCAACAATCGATTACAAATTCAACAACCGGCATGAAATCTATTTCCGTTCTATCTATAGCCGGTTCACCGACCGTGAATGGCGCCGGAGGTACGTACTGAAACCGGCAGACGACGAAATCGAAAAACTCACAAAGGACCGTTTCGAAGCGCAATCCATTGCCTCATTCAACCTCGGCGG
>SEAD01000238.1 GCA_004173355.1 Chitinophagaceae bacterium
CAACCTGGTCGTGCCCCGCGCGCAATGGCCCGAAACGCCATTAAATGACCGCGATACCATCCTCATCATCACCGCCACCCAGGGCGGATAAACTGCACTTCTTCAAAAAAATATTATCATGCAGCAACCATCCATCACGCAAGCACCTTTCCCGAATTCAAAAAAGGTCTACCTGCCCGGTCAGCTATTCCCCATAAAAGTAGCCATGCGGGAGATCGCCTTACACCCTACCAAACGCAGCAACGGCAGCCTGGAAGAGAACCCGCCGGTAACCGTGTATGACACTTCTGGTCCTTATACCGATGAAACCGCAACAATCGATGTACGTAAAGGATTGCCCAGGATCCGCGAACAATGGATCCTGGACCGTGCCGATGTGGACATCCTGGACAGCATCAGTTCTGAGTATGGAAAAGCAAGGCTGGTCGATCAAACCCTGGACCACCTGCGCTTTGCCTATTGTCATCAGCCTATGGTAGCCAAAGAAGGTAAGAATGTGACCCAGCTGTATTATGCCCGCCAGGGCATCATCACCCCGGAGATGGAATATGTAGCCATCCGTGAAAACCAGAAGATAGCACAGCTGGAAAGGGCCGGCACAGCCATGCAGGCGCAGCACGCCGGTGAAAGCTTTGGTGCCCGCACGCCGAAAAAAAGCATCACACCTGAATTCGTGCGCGAAGAGATCGCTGCCGGCCGGGCCATCATCCCCAATAATATCAACCACCCGGAAAGTGAACCGATGATCATCGGCCGCAATTTCCTGGTGAAGATCAATGCCAATATCGGTAACAGCGCTGTTTCTTCAAGTATAGAAGAAGAAGTAGAAAAGGCCGTCTGGGCCTGCCGCTGGGGCGCCGATACGATCATGGACCTGTCCACCGGTAAAAATATCCACGAAACCAGGGAATGGATCATCCGCAATTCACCGGTACCCATAGGTACCGTCCCTATCTACCAGGCCCTGGAAAAAGTAAAGGGCATTCCTGAAGACCTGACCTGGGAAGTATTCCGGGATACGCTGATCGAACAGGCAGAACAAGGGGTTGCTTATTTCACCATCCATGCCGGCGTTTTATTGCGTTATATCCATCTTACGGTGGACCGGGTAACCGGCATCGTTTCCCGGGGTGGCTCCATCATGGCCAAATGGTGCTTATACCACCACAAGGAGAATTTCCTCTACACGCATTTCGAAGAGATCTGTACCATCATGAAGCGTTATGACGTAGCTTTTTCTTTGGGCGACGGCCTGCGTCCCGGTTCTATTGCCGATGCCAATGACGCCGCACAGTTTGCCGAACTGGAGACCCTGGGCGAACTGACCAGGATCGCCTGGAAACATGACGTACAGGTGATGATCGAAGGCCCGGGACATGTACCCATGCACCTGATCAAAGAGAATATGGACAAGCAACTCGAAGTTTGTGCTGAAGCGCCCTTTTATACCCTGGGGCCATTAACTACCGACATTGCGCCCGGTTATGACCACATTACTTCCGCCATCGGCGCAGCAATGATCGGTTGGTATGGTTGTGCCATGTTGTGTTATGTAACGCCTAAAGAACATTTAGGACTCCCTAATAAGAAAGATGTAAAAGATGGCGTGATCACTTACAAACTGGCGGCTCATGCCGCTGACCTGGCCAAAGGCCATCCCGGCGCGCAATACCGCGACAATGCTTTGAGTAAGGCCCGCTTCGAATTCCGCTGGTCCGACCAGTTCAACCTGTCGCTGGACCCCGATACGGCAAAATCATTTCATGATGAAACGCTGCCGGCCGATGCCGCTAAAGTAGCGCATTTCTGTTCCATGTGCGGACCGAAATTCTGTTCCATGAAGATCACCCAGGAGATCAGGGATGCGGCAGAGCAAGGTATGCTGGACAAATCCAAAGAATTCATAGAACAGGGAAAAGAACTTTATTTATGATCATCGTAGTGACACCCGATCAGGCAATATCCAGGGAACACGCAATAATCCGGCAACTTTTCGAAGCGGGACTGCAATGCTTTCACATCCGTAAATACGGGCTGCCGGATACGGAGCTGAAAGCCTACCTGGACGCCATTGATCCGGCATATCATCAGCGCCTGGTCCTGCATACCCACTATCACCTGGCAAAAGCCTATGGGATCAACAGGTTGCACTTCCGGGAAGAAGACCGTCTGGCGGACCGCCATATGGATTATAAAAACGAATACCGCTTATCTACCTCAGTGCACGATATTGCCGCGTTCAACCATTTGGACACAACCTGGGAATATGCCTTTCTATCACCTATGTACCCGAGTATATCCAAACAAGGTTATGGCAACGAACACACTGCCCTGGCTATGCTTGCACAAAGAAATAATAGGCAGTGTCAATTGATCGGGCTTGGTGGTATTGATGCGCACAACTTCAAAGAAGTATTCATGTGTGGTGCGGACGGTATTGCTTTGCTAGGGGGCATCTGGCAGGCTCCGGACCCGGTAGTTGTATACAAAACCATTCAATCGGCTTATGAACAATTATAATGCAATAGACAGATCGCAACAGGACCGGCCATTTGTATTAAGCATAGCCGGTTTTGATCCCAGTGCCGGCGCAGGCGTCCTGGCCGACATTAAAACTTTTGAGCAATTAAAAGTTAAGGGCATGGCGGTCCTCACTGCCAATACCCTGCAAACCGAACAGCATTTTTATGAACTGGCATGGCAACCTGTAGCAGGTATATGCCGCCATATCGAAGTGCTGATGCAGGCTTACTCCATAGCAGTGATAAAGATCGGCATTGTAAAAGACGCGCCGATGCTGCAGCACATCATAGCCGCTATACGCAGGCAAAATGAAAACACATTCATTATCTGGGACCCGGTATTACAGAGCACTACCGGCTTCCCCTTCTTTGCAGAAAAAGAAAGGGACTCCCTAAAGGATACCATGCAACAGATCGACCTGCTTACCCCAAATCTCCCGGAATTTGAAGCACTCAAACAGCTGATCTCCAGGAAACAAACCGTACTACTCAAAGGCGGGCATAGCAAGGAACAGCCGGGCCTGGACTTCTTATACCTGCAGGGACAAAAGGTCGAATTGCAGCCCGGAACCGAAACCGCTTATCCCAAGCATGGCTCCGGCTGCGTGCTTTCCGCTGCTATAGCGGCCTATATCGCTTCAGGCCATAGCATAACGGAGTCCTGCAGGCAAGGAAAAACATATGTAGAACGATTTCTAAACAGTCACCCAACACTATCGGGCTATCATCATGCTGGATAAACTGCAATATATATCACAGGGTAAAACTGCAACGGAACAAATCCGCAATATCCGGAATGCCCTGGATAACGGTGCCGGATTGATACAGTTAAGATGGAAAGAGAGCTCTTACGACCAGCAACTGGAACTGGCCCTGGCGACGCGAAAAATATGCCAGGCCTATAAGGCCACCTGTATCATCAACGACCATATCAATATTGCCGCAGCCATTGCGGCCGATGGCGTACACCTGGGCCTGGATGACGATGCGATCGCGAAAGCAAGAAACACCGTAGGTCCGGATAAAATCATAGGCGGTACCGCCAACACCCTTAATGATATCTTGCAAAGAACAGCAGAAGGCTGTGACTACATAGGCCTGGGGCCTTACCGATTTACCACAACGAAAGAAAAATTAAGTCCGGAGCTGGGCCTGGCCGGATACCAGAACATCTTTAATCATTTACAGGAACAGGGCATTAAAACACCTCCCATTTACGCGATCGGTGGCATAGAAATTCATGATATCCCGGCACTGCTACAGGCCGGTGTATACGGTGTCGCCGTCTCGGGCTTAATCACCCGGCAGCCGGCACTTGTGCCACAAATAAAAAAACTGTTAGTATGAAACCATTGATCATCGCAGAAAAAACATTCCATTCACGCCTATTCCTGGGTACCGGGAAATTCGGGCAACTAGAGCTGATGACAGCCGCCCTGCAACAATCTGGCACAGAACTGGTTACCCTGGCTATGAAACGTGTAGACCCGGATGCCGGGCCCGGAGACCGGATCCTACAGGCATTAAACTTCCCGGGCATTAACCTGCTCCCGAATAC
>SEAD01000101.1 GCA_004173355.1 Chitinophagaceae bacterium
CCATTGCTGTCGGCAAACTGCATGGCCTTCCCCACTACCTGGTCGAAGTCAAGTAACTCGGTGACTGCCCAGGGGAGTTTGTTGGCATGACCGCCATGATCCACCTGCGCGCCTTCCAGCATCAGCAGGAACCCTTCCTTATTTGCTGACAGGAGTTCGATGGACTTGTCGAAGGCCCGTGCGGCCCAGTCGCCCCGGCCATCATACATATGTTTCGCGGCCTGCGGATCTGCTACAAACACCGGTTTGTTTCCCGGCTTGACCTGGTCGGGTGAGGTGTAAAACGCAAATTGTTGTTTCACTTTCACGAACAGGGAGTCATTTTCTTTATAAGGACAGGCACCCATGATGAGGTCGATCGGTTCTGCCAGCAGGTCGGTAATGATCCCGATGTTGTCGCTGCGTTCGGGCCGGTGTGCATAAAACGAAGCCGGGGTAGCATCCCGGAGATCACCACTTGTGACGACCCCTGATTTCATTTTTTTCTTTTTTATAATCATCGGCAGCAATTGCAGTTTCTGCCCTGTATGGTCTACCCCAACCGCACGGTTATTGGTTTTAATACCGGATGAAATGGATGTGGCTCCCGGTGCGGAGTCCGTGATATAATTATCATAGGAGCTCGTTTTGGACAGCCCCGTGAAATGCATGTTGAACACGTTGAGTCTTGCATGGTTGGCAGTGTAACCCGCGTACCATTGCGGCAGCCCGGTACCATCCCCGATCAGGATGATGATATTGCGGATGGGTTTGTTTGTCCCGTCATTCCGGTACACCGGTTTATACAATTCATATCCTGCACCCGGATTGGTATAGGTACGGTCAGGCAGCTGTTCGAAGAATTTTGAGATCGCTGCTACCTGGTCCGTGTTGATATAATCCACCCCCTCATCGAGGAAAGCATACCAGCTGTTGAGGATATCGGGTGCATTCCAGAAACGGATTTTTTTACCGGCATCATGTGACTTTTTGATCAGCCCCTGGATGGTCAGCAGTTCCGCTTCGGCCAGCCGTCCCTTTCCGTTCCACTTGCTGTAGCTGGCGAAATTGGTGCTGAGCATATTGATCCTTGCCAACTGCGCAGTGGTATAGTTTTTTTCCAGCTCTCCGTCAAACCAGATATATGCCGGCAGCGAATTCCAGCTGCTTATATCCGGGCGGTTGCCACTGATAACAATACGGACAGATGGATTGGAGGTGATCACAGGATATCCGTTAAGCACCTGCAGGAGAGCGGCCATGGTAGCGGCACCCTCTGTTTTGAAGTCAATCATCAGTTGCAGCATGCGGCTGCTGTCTTTATAAATCATTCCCCCGTTCTCTGTGATAGCCTTCACAATCGGATCGAGGTAGACACTCCGGAGTGTTCGCGAAGGATTCAGCTGGTCTTTCGAATGTGCCACGAGAAGTTCATTACCCTGCAGGAATACATCCGCTTCAATCGAACCAAAACCAGCGGCATAGGCGTCGGTAAAGGGTGATTTTTTTTCGTAATCATTATGCGAATGGGCATTGGCAGTGGACGGGAAACCTTGCTGCGCCATGGAATCAAGCGGCATAAGGGCAGCCAGCAGGAGTAACGGTAAGAGTAGTTTTCTACGGATCATGGTCTGTTAGTTTGAATGTTATTTTTTTATCACTGTCTCATGCAGGATTTTATCCCGGTAGTCGATGAACTGGATCAGCGCCGAATCTTTCATGATCGAAAGCGTGGCGAATCCCTGTACACCTGCGGCAAATGTGCCGATGCCCGGGTATTTGTCTGTTTTCCGTGATTCGGAAGCCGCACCTGATACCAGGTAATGCGTGGGTCCTGCTGCTTTCACGTGTTCGAGATGGTGTTCATGCCCTGCTATGTAAAGATCGACCTTATACTTTTCAAAAATGGGTTCAAGGAGATCGTGCATTTTTTTGGTATCGGGGCTGTCTTTCCTCCAACCGCCGGTGTAGACGGGGTGATGGCCGACTACTATTTTCCACCTGGCTTTGCTGGATGACAACCGGGCATCCAGCCAGGCAAGTTGTTTCGCTACCGAACCCTTCACATATTTCACGGAATCATAGGCCTGTCCGCGGTTTTCCTTTTCAATCGGATCGGTATCGAGGAATACAAAGAGTATGGAGTCGCCGGCATGCCGGAAGGTACGTGAGTAATAGCGCGAAGGCATAGTCCACCTGCTGCTGATGGTTGAATACTCCACCTGCGCATCGGGGTTGCTGATATAATCGTGGTTCCCCAGCACGGGATACCAGCGCACATGGAGTGACTGTGCGGTGTACACGGATTCAAAGGAACTGATCCAGTGGTAATCACCGGTGCTCTGTACGCCGTAGGGATAAAAGTTGTCACCGGTTGCAATCACAAAATCGGCATCCAGGTCGTGGGCTGCTTTACCCATACCCGCAGCCACATTGCGCTGGTAATTTTCGCCGTTGCGACCCCAGTCGCCCATCACGATGATATTGAGCGCATCTGCTGGTTTTTTCAGCCCTTTGATGGAACCGCCCTTGTAGCCGAGGTCATCGGTAAGTGGTGCCTGTGCATGTACTAAAAAAAAGGCCAGCATGGTTAGCAGGCCTGTAAAAAAGAGTTTCTTCATATCAGTATCCGGCGTTTTGTGTCAGGTAACCCGGGATATTGCTTGCTGCATCGATAGCAGTAAGCGGGATGGGGAAAATCCTTTTCTGCGGATCGCTGTTTGTTTTTTCTGTCCAGCTGCCTTCGTATTTACCAAAGCGGATCATGTCGGTGCGGCGGACCATTTCCCAGTAAAGTTCAAAACCGCGTTCACGGAAAAGAAGATCCAGTGTCATGGTACCGGTCAGCTGTGAAGGTGCCGGCGTACGTGCGGTACGTGATGCGCGCACGGTATTCACATCCTGTAATGCGGCAGCGCCATCATTGGAACGGCGGAGTTTTGCTTCGGCACGCATCAGGTAGATATCAGCGAGACGGAGGATCACGATATCGGCTTCGCCGAAATTGCGCCCGCTTACTGATTTGCGGCTGAACTCATATTTCTCCACGCGGTATCCTGATGGATAGTTGCTTCCCGCGGGTGTATAGTCAACCTGCTCGGTAAAATTAACCGCAAGTGTCGGACGGTTGCGGGTATCGTGGAAAAGCGGGCCCACTTTCATGCTTCCGTCAGCACAACGGAGGAACACGCCATTGCGGCGGATAAGTCCGTATTGCTGCCCGCGGAGGATCCCGCGGTTGATATTAAAGCTGGCAGCTGGTACGCAGCTGTCGCCCGGATTGGAATAGATCGAGAGGTTTTCCTTGTAAAAGCGCGGATCAACTTTTGGGTCCTCTGCGCCGTAGGCATCTGTCCAGGTATGGTAAAAATCGGGCGTGATGGCAGGTCCGTCGGTACCATTGGCACCGGTGAATTCCGGCAGGGGGAACTGGTCGCCGGAAAGGGAGAAGTAAGCCAGGCGGTTGTGGCCATTCAGGTCTGCACGCTGGTCAACGGCAAAAATGATCTCCTTGTTGCTGTCGTTGTTGTCGTCGAAGATGGAGAAGTATTCGGGGCTGAACTGGTATTTACCGGAAGCGATGATCTTGTCGGTGTATTCGATCACCTTGTCCATGTCCGCATTATCGAAGGTGATCTGCGTACCATAGATATTCCGGTACACTGCACTGTTGAGATACAGGCGTGCAAGCAGGCCCCACGCGGCTTCTTTGGATACACGGCCATGGCTAACGGAAGAAGACAGGGTCCCTTCAACTGCCAGTAACTCGGATTTGATATATTCCACCGCGTCCGCACCACGGATGATCACGGAGGTGGCAGCCTGGTCTTCTTTAACAAAGGCGAGACCAAAGAGGTCGAGTGATAAGAGGTTGTAATATGCCCGCATTGCCCTGGCTTCGGCAAGGAATACCGGCGCTTCGGAATAGGTGGACGTCCGGAGGGCGGTGATTGCCGTGACGGACCTGGAAAGACCCTGTGTGATCTGGTTCCAGGTATTACGGATATTCGGATCCGTACTGGGGAAGGTATGCTGGTGCATCGCGATATATATCCCGTTGTCACCCCAGTCGGTACCCCCGCGGTAAGGCAGGATGGCTTCATCTGTGGATATTTCCTGTAAGGCGAAATAGTTGGTATGGATAAATAACTGTGGCAGGGATGCGTACACCGGTGTCAGGGTACCTTCTGCCACCTGTTGCTCGGTGAGTCCGATCGCCGAGGATTCATCGAGGATTTTTTCGTTGAGTTTGGTACAGCCGGTGGCCAATATGGCGGCCAGTATAACTGCGGATATATAGGTTGTTCTCATTGTGCTGGAATTAGAATGTTACGTTGAATGAAAGCAGGAAGCTGCGGGCCTTTGGATAACTCAGGTAATCGATGCCGTAAGATGTGAAGTCGTTGATATTACGGTTGGCGTTTACTTCCGGATCATATCCGTTGTACGGAGTCACAACAAAAAGGTTCTGCCCGGTAAGGGAGAGGCGCATGGCCTTCACCCATTTGGAAAAACCGAGTGACTTTGTATCGAAGCTGTATCCGAGGGTGAGGTTATTGAGACGGAAATATTGACCATCCTTCAGGAACCTCGATGATACGGGTGCACTGTTGGTGATTGCTTCTTCAGGTGACTCAACCGCTTCCGGTGTGGTGTTCACCCCTTTTGCAATCAGGTTTTTGTAGAACCCTGAGTTAGCCGTGTTATCATAAATTTTATTTCCGGAGACACCGTTGAAATTTGCCGCAAGGTCAAATCCTTTGTAAGCCACGTTTCCAAAAAGGCTGTATAACCGGGTTGGCAACGCGGAACCAAGCGGGAGACGATCGAGGTCATTGGAAATGCCATCGCCGTTCACATCACGGTATACGCTGAGACCGTCCTGGTCGAAACCGGTAAACTCACGCAGGAAGAAGGTACCGATGGGCTGGTTGTTCACATAACCATTGATGGTGGCGGAGGTCAGGCCTGAACCGGATGCTGATCCGGACTGGATAACGGTGTAGGGTGAGTTACGGACCCTGTTTTTGATAAAGGTCATATTACCACCAACAGAATAGCTGAAGCCACTGGTTGTGCTGTTGCGGTAGAGCAGGTCAAATTCAAAACCTTTGTTTGAAATTTCCATATCCGGGATGTTTGCATAGGTCTCCGGTGCAGGCTGGATCGGATCCGCAGGGATCACGCTCAGCAGGATTTTTGAACTGACCTTGTTGAAATAATCAACGGTACCTGTAAGCTTGCCGCGGAAAAGTTCGAAGTCAAGACCCAGGTCGGTTTGCTTTGATACTTCCCATTGCAGGTTTGGATTTGCCAGGCGGGTAAAGATGGTTCCAGCCGGATAGGCACCTGCAGGATATAAAGGATAAGTCGCGGTACCTGCCGTGTTAGAGGTAAACAGCGGTTGTGTTTTTTTGGAAGGGATTTCCTGGTTGCCGGTTTCGCCCCAGCCACCACGGAGTTTCAGCAGGTTGACCACACCCCGCGGGAAGAAGTCTTCATTACTCACGATCCATCCTGCGGAGAAGGCCGGGAAATAACCGTATTTGTTATTTTCCCCGAATTTGGTTGAACCGTCTGCACGGAAAGTGCCCGTGAGAAGGTAGCGGTCTTTGAACTGGTAGTTCACGCGGCCGAAGAACGACTGGAGCTGGTTTTCGGTAGCCGATCCTGTAGGGCGGTTATCGGCGAGTGTCAGCAACTGTCCGATACCCGGATTGTAAATCGGTTCGATACTTCCCACGGGAAAGTTGTTGATGCTGGTACCACGATCCTGGATAAAGAAGTTCTGGTATGAATGTCCGGCCAGCACGGTGTAACGGTGTTCACCTTTTGCACCTGTATACGTGAGGAAGTTTTCAACCAGGTAGTTGCGGTTGTAGTTATTGAATGTGGCGAGGCGTCCGAGCCTTGTGGGTACTGCATTGGCGAGCGACTGGAGGTCACGCACACCGGTGGAATTATCCACGCCGAAGTTAAGTTTATACACCAGCCCTTTCAGGATGGTCAGTGAACCGCTTACATTTCCGATAACCCGGTTGATGGTTGTGAGGTCTTTTTCCAGCTCCAGCACCGTGAGCGGGTTGATCCCGTTCTGGAACTGGTAAGGACGGCCGTCGGCGCCATATGCCGGGATGGTCGGGTTAGTGGAAAGGGCTCCACCGATCAGGCCGCCGATATCCGGGCGGAGGTTCACGGTATTGTTTGCGCTGAGGTTGAGTTCAACCAGGAGGCGGTCATCGAGTAATTTCTGCGTGATATTGAGACGGCCGGTGTAACGTTTCAGTTCATTGCCCTTCAGGATCCCTTCCTGTTTCTGCATACCGATCGAGGCATAGTAGGTAAACCTGTTGGTACCACCTGACAGTGAAAGGTTATGGTTCTGTGTGGTGGCAGTGCGGAACACCTGGTCCTGCCAGTCTGTAGCACCCCCAAAATCTTCCAGTGTACCACCCAATGCGGTGACCTGTCGTTTGTATTCATCCGCACTGAATACCGGCAGCGCGTTTGCGATACGGCTGATGCCACCGGTAATGCTGTAGTTCATGCTGCTGAAACCAGCTTTGCCTTTTTTTGTTGTCACCAGCACCACCCCGTTTGCCCCACGCGCACCATAGATAGCCGTTGCCGATGCGTCCTTCAGTACATCAAAGGTTTCGATATCCTGTGGATTGAGGAAACTCAACGGGTTGATGGCACCACCGATTGATGAGTTGTCGAGGGCGAGTCCGTCGACCACATACAGTGGTGTGCTTCCCGACCGTACCCCACCCGGCCCGCGGATGGTGATGCCTTGTATGGCACCGGGTTCACCACTTGCCGAAGTCACGTTTACCCCGGAGATCTTACCCTGCAGCATTTCTTCCGGGGAGTTGATAATCCCTTTGTTGAAATCAGCGGCCTTGAGTGATTTGACAGCACCGGTAAGGTCTTTTTTAGCGGTACGGCCATAACCTACCACTACCACCTCTTCGCCGGTAGCGGTTTTTGGGGTGGCCAGTACCGCTTCAATACTGAGCGGGCGGCCGGTGGCGACCGTAAAGTTGATTGACGTATCTGCCAGTCCCACATAGCTGAACGTGAATACATATTCACCTGGGACCAATGACAGGCGGAAAATCCCTTTTGTATCGGTGACTGCATTGTAGACGGAGGAGCTGCTGTTGCTTTTTGCGCGGACGTTTGCCCCGTCGAGCGGTTCATTGCCTGCGCCCTTCACCGTACCGGTGGTTACCTGGGCTGCATCCTGCGCCAGCAGGGGCATGACGGCAACGAACAATAATACCAATGTGCTGAATAATCTTCTCATAAGCGATTCTTGAATGGCCGCAAAACTATCCATTAGCGATCCCAATCATGTGAAGCACAGGTTACCTTTGTATTACGTGAATGTTAACAATATAAATTGGCTATTTTGCGAAACAATTATCCAACTATGCGAAAATCCCGGGGCGTTCTCCTCATGGTTATCTTATCACTGTTGTGTGCTGATACATTAGTGGCACAGGACAGTCTCCGCCGTTTTCCCGACAGCACACGACGAAGCGATACCTCCCGCAGGCGTCCGCGTGACCTGCAGCTCTTCACCGATACGGCCGCACTGACGAGCAGCGATTACCAGCTGCGGATTGAAAACACCTATAATATACTTGGGCGTATCCATGATAAAAGTGAACTGGGTCCGCAGGTAAGGAATATCCGCGATAACCTCAGCTACAGTGACTCCAGTCTCGCGGTACTGCAGGACAATATCCTTCACAACAACCAGGCGCTGAACATGCGCAACCTCCAGACCTTCCGGACATTGCTCGTTAATATTATCGATGAAACCGCAGGCCAGCGGCTGGTGCTGGAAGAGAAAGAAAAAGAACTGAAGTTGTTGCAGACCGATATGAAAACGCTGATCGGAGACACGGTCATCCGCTCGCTGATGCGTGACTCGGCACAACGGGCCACATTTGCCCCGCAGCTGCGCGAGATGAGGAGTGCCTGGCGGGAAAGCACGACCGGCCTGCGGCACAGCCTCAATACCATCAACCAGCTGCAGCTGCACAATTCACGCAATTCCATCTCTTCGGTAAGCCTGCTGGAAAAAGTGGATGACCTCATTTCCCAGTCACTCACACTGGTGTTCAGCAAGGAAATCAACTATCTCTGGGAACGCGCACCGGACTCATTACAGAAAGATTCGGATACTGCCATCAGCAAAGCCGTCAATGGCGAAAGCAAGGCACTGGATTATTATTTCCGTGAAAAAGCAGCGCAACGTATCCTGCTGATCCTGCTTGGACTGCTGTTTGGTTTCTGGTGCTTCCGCAACCAGCGTCGCATCCGCAAGGCTGATCCGCCGGGACGACTGAAGAATCTCGGGATCCAGTTCCTGTATCCATTTTATATAGCATCCCCGCTGGTACTGCTCTTCACGGTTGCGCCACTCTTCGACCTGAAAGCTCCCTCAGCCTACGTGGAAGGCATGCAGCTGCTCCTGCTGCTCACCGTCACCTGGATCTGCTGGCGCAAATGGCCACTCCGTTTATGCCTGTACTGGACCGGTCTCGGTATCCTCTTTATCATTCTTTCGGTCACGCAGCATTTGTTACAACCCGGCACGGGCGCCAGGATTTTCCTGATGCTGATGAATGTGTTATCCATACTGCTGGGATCACTCTTCCTGCGTGGCATGCGTGACCATCTGCAGATGAAAGGCTTCCTGAAGTTTGTGATCATCCTGCATAATGTGATGAATGTCCTGGCACTGCTCTGTAATATTTTCGGGCGGTTTTCACTGGCACAGATCCTTGGCAACGCAGCGATCTTTTCGCTCACGCAGGCCGTTGGACTGGCCATCTTCAGCCGCATCTGCATGGAAGCAATCCTGCTGCAGGTCGAAGCGGGTCGGGTGAAACAGGGAGCAAGGGAAGTGTTTGATTACGCAGATATCTACAAGGGATTCCGGGGTCCGATCAGTTTCCTGGTCATCACCCTCTGGATCATTGTATTCACTACCAATCTCAATTTCTACCATGCGGCACGTGAGTTGTTCCTGCGCCTGATGAGCCAGCCGAGGATTGTGGGCAGTGCAAGTTTCACTGTCGGGGGTGTGGTGCTGTTTTTCCTGATCATCTGGATCGCCCACATCCTGCAGAAGTATGTCGGTTATTTTTTTGGTGACACGGGTACCGAATCGTTGCAGGACAAACGCAAACGCTCGCGCCTGCTGATGGCCAAACTGCTGGTGCTCTGCTTTGGCTACCTGCTGGCCGTGGCGGCGTCGGGACTACCGGTTGACAAGATCACCATCGTGCTTGGTGCACTCGGCGTCGGTATTGGCCTTGGCCTGCAGAACCTGGTCAACAATTTTGTATCAGGGATCCTGCTCATTTTTGACCGGCCCTTCCAGGTAGGCGATGCCATCAGTATCGCTGATAAGGAAGGCACCGTGCGGGAAATCGGGTTACGCTCCACTACCCTGCTTACGGATGATGGCGCAGAAGTAATCATACCAAACGGAGATATCCTCTCGCTCCATATCACCAACTGGACACTCAGCAATAACCAGCAACGGCTGGGGATCACCATCGAACTGACGGGGGCCGTGGATATTGAACGGATCACGGCGGTTCTCAAAAAGGCCGTTGGTGCTTCGGGCTTTGCGGTGGAAGGCACCGAGCCGGAGATCATCTTTGCGGCGGTGCAAAAAGACCAGTTGCAGATCCAGGCCTGGTTCTGGTGTAAGGACATGCATGATTCGGACGAGGCAAAAAGCAGCGTCATCCGGTCGGTGTATGAACAGCTTGGACCGGAAGCCGTGTCGATCAGGTAGCCACAATCCGCCGGAAGGTAATATTGATCCTTGGACCAACCGGTCGCAGTTGCTTCGGGATACTGTGATACCAGTAATCCTGTGTAGTACCCTGCATCAGGAGTAACGAGCCATGTGTCAGCGGCACGGTGATGATGCCATGTTCCCCTGGGCGGTGTTTGAGTTTGAAATTCCTCGTGGCACCAAAACTGACGGAAGCAATCACCGGATCGGGACCCAGTGATTTTTCATTATCCCGGTGCCAGCCCATACTGTCAGACCCGTCGCGGTAAAAGTTCAGCAATGCAGTTGTAAAAGTTGTTTTACCCGGCAGCTCTACCCGTTCCCTGATCAGCAACAATTCATCGGTGAAATTATCCGGGTTCATTTTCAACCCTGAATAGGTATAGGGAAAACGCGGATCACCCAGCAGCGCAGTCAATCGCGGTTGCATGATCTTTTTCCCCATAATGGTAATGGGCTCCTGTTTCCATGGGATCCGGGACTGCAGCCGGGCAAAGAGCAGGTCTGCCTCTTCCTTTTCAAAAAAAGCGGGGTAAAAATATACTTCACCGTCGGCGGGGAGGAGGTTGTCGGGCATACTGCAAAATTAGGGAGCTTAACGCAGACGGAAGATGGAGCGGATCAGCTGGAACCGCCTGGGTGTAAGACCCTGTTTCATCTCCTTCTGCAATTCAACAAGGCATGATGCGCAAAGGCAATCGCTGTAGTTTGCGGCTATCTCCCTTCGCTGGGCTTCATCCAGTTTTACCACATTACACTGGCACTCGGAAATACTGCCGACTTTACATTCAAAAGGGGATTTACAACGCGGGCAATATTTTGTTTCGTGACATGCCATTCCATTGCAAAATACCGATTCGGGACCACATAAAAAGACCCACCCAGGAATGGGCGGGACTTCTTGCTTAACTGCTTACTGAAAAAGACGATGGCGTCAAGCTGCTTCTATATTCAACACTAAAACTTGCATTTATTCAGGGACTACAAAACTGATCGTATACGAGTAGCTGTATTTCTTTGCCAGCAAACGGAACGGATCATGTGGTTGTGCACCCCAGCTGTTATCCCCGCCCACTCCGCGTTGTGCGAGATCAACCGAGAGGTAAATATTTTTCTCCGGTGGCAGGTTGGTCGGATGTTGTTGTTTTTTTGTGCCCCCCGGATCGAGACTTTCGGGCGAATGGTCAATGGCACTGAAACAGATTGGCTGGCTGCCACGAAAACGGAATCCATGTCCGGTGGAATCGGTGAGGGTAAACCAGCGAACATCGGTTTTGTAGCCACTTTCCTGCGGACGGATATAACCAGTATAAAACTGGTTCCTGGTATTATCACTGTAGGTGCCGATGAACGAAGCTTCGTGACGGTCGCTGTAATTTTCCCATGGACCGCGACCGTAGTACCGCAGGCTGTCGAACCGGGGAGGCAGTATCATCGACATACCAAACCTTGGCAACTCGGGCATGACCCGGTCTCCCATGTCCATGGAAGAGGTAACCGTCACCGACCCGTCCTCATTGATATGGTAACTGGCAGTGTAGGGTATACCGGTTGATAACCGGTAATTGAATTGGACAAGGATTCCCATTTCATCGTTGGTGACCTTGTGGCTCTCAAGCAACGGATCAATATGCGCGCTGCGCCAGATTCCTGAATGGACCTGGAAATCGCTGCCAAAGTCATTGTCCGTCGGTGCACGCCAAAAGAAGGGTTGCGGAAAGGCCGGGAACTTCAGGTCCCCTTTTTTATAGTAAATAAATTTACCTGTGCGCAGGTTGATGGATCCGCTGATATCCCCTGAGGTGAAACTGAGGGTATCTGCTGACTGGCTGTGACGCAGGATATATCCCGCCTGCCGTGATGCTTCCTCTTCCTCATGCCAGTACGAACCGGACAGGGTATTCCGGTTGGTATCTATCCGGAAGAAATCACCCGACATTTTCAATTGTTCCCTTGCCTGTTCATATCCCTCGCCCAGCAATGCGGTTGCCCTGCTGGTAAAGGCATACAGGTTGAGATGGTATTCCAGCCCCGGCCCGGTCTGGTAGGTCTCGAGTTGCAGCTGGATTTCCTTGCTGCGACCAGGTTCCAGGTCTACCTTAAACGTGTTCGAACCCAGATCCCGCCCGTTGAGCAGCACCTGCCATTGGAATGTATAATCGGAAAGATTGGTAAAGCCGAAACTGTTTTCGATCCTGATTTTTCCATGTAAGGCATCTACTGCCTGGAAGTTTATCGGCTGGTATCCCTTTTTTACTTCCCATGCTCCCGGGTCAGGCGTACGGTCCGAACTGAGGATCCCGTCGGCAACACCATTCTCGTCATGCTGCCAGTAGAATGAACCAAGATCGCCGCCATAGGCCCAGAATGTTTTTCCGGTAGCATCTTTCGTACGCAGGCCTTGGTCAACCCAGTCCCAGATAAAACCACCCTGCATGTTTTTGCTGTTGCGGATGATATCCCAGTATTCTCTGAAATTACCATTGCCATTGCCCATGGCATGTGAGTATTCACACATGATGTAGGGGCGCGTTTTACCGGGAGCCGATGCATACGCTTTCATCTCATCCATCCCCGGATACATCGGGCAGATGATATCGGTATTGCTGTCTTCCCCCGCCTGTTCAAACTGTATCGGACGGGAGTTGTCGCGTTGTTTGATCCATTGGTACGCTTCCCTGAACACGGGCCCGTTGCCTGCTTCATTACCCAGCGACCAGATGATAATACTCGGATGGTTTTTATCTGTTTCCACCAGCCGGTATTCACGATCCATATGGCTGTCGCGCCACTCCGGCAGGTATGCAGGATGTTTTGACCGGTCGTAGGTACCCTGGAATTCCACACCCATGCCATGGCTTTCGATATTGGCTTCATCCACCAGGTACATACCATATTCATCACAGAGTTTGTACCATAACGGGTCATTGGGATAATGGGAAGTCCGTACCGAGTTGATGTTAAGCTCTTTCATCAGTTTCAGGTCTTTCAGCATGGTTTCCCTTGACGGCACATGACCCAGCACATCATCATGCTCGTGCCGGTTGACCCCTCGTACAAGGATCCGCACACCATTGACGAGCAACTGTGCATTTTTTATTTCAATTTTCCGGAACCCTGTTTTTGCCCCGGCATACATTCCATTATCCAGTGAGATCACGCAGCTGTAGAGATTGGGTGTTTCTGCCGTCCATCTGGCAGGGTTTTTTACCGTTGTTTTAAAGTCGACCAGGGCCACGCTGTCGGCGGCAATTATTTTTTTTGTCTGGGAAAAAATGGTCCTCCCGTTTTTATCAACCAGTGATACAGTAACGCCGGTGGCCAGCCGCTTACCTGAAAAATTCCGGAGTTTCACTTCCGTGCTGAAGATCCCGTTTTTGTACGTGGCGTCGAGGTCGGAACGGATAAAAAAATCACGGATAGCGAGGGATGGCAGTGAATACAGGAACACATCCCTTTCAATACCCGACAGGCGCCAGAAATCCTGGTCTTCGAGATAGGACCCATCATGCCAGCGGATCACCTGGACCGACAAGGTGTTTTTCCCTTTGCGGAGAAAGGGACTGATATTGAATTCGGCAGGTGATTTGGCCACTTTACTCATGCCCACTTCGCGACCGTTGATGTAAACAAATGCACAACCGGAGATGGAACCAAAGTGCAGGAATACCTGGCGACCGTCCCAGTTGTCCGGCACGGTAAACTCGCGCCGGTATGTCCCAACGGGGTTATCCCCTCCGATAAAGGGTGGGTTCTTTGGGAATGGGTATTTGATATTGGTATAGATGGGGATGCCGAATCCAGCCACTTCCCAATTGGAGGGCACATTGATATCCGGCCAGTCATTCACCGCAAGCCCCTCTTTGTAAAAATCAAGCGGCCGTTCCGATACCCGTTCGGAGTACCGGAATTTCCATGTACCGTTGAGCGACTGGTACCAGGGTGACACCGCGGCTTCGTCTTTGATAACAGAGGCTGCATCGGCGTATGGAATGGCGGTTGCATGCGGGGCCTCCTTGTTGAGATCGACAAACGAAGGATTTTCCCAGGCATTCCGTTGCTGTGCCTGTGAATAGGAAACAAATAAAAATGCCAGGGAAACTGCCAGGCCGTTAACCGCGGATCTCTTCATGGATTATTTTTTTGCGGCCGGGTATAGCTCCTCCCCTTTCAGCAGCTGGTCGTAGCGGTGCAGGGCTTCGAGGAAATAATAATCGGCATATACCAAAGGTGCATCAATTTCGGTCTGGTGCGGAATACTGCCTACGCTGTGTTTCAGGAGGAAGTTGCCGTTGGAGGCGCTGTCGGCGCGGTAAGCCGGGCTGGCAAGCGAGTGCAGCATGGTGATTGCGGCGGCCTTGTATTTTTTTCCGTTGTTGCCGGTGTAGGTGCTTAACTCAAACAGGCCCGCACTCGTGATTGCAGCGGCCGAGGCATCGCGGTAGTCGAGGCGGACTTTATTGGCATAGGAATTCACGCCGGGTTTGTATCCTTTCTGGTTGATATTAAAATCCCACCACGGGATTTTATCTGCCGGCAGTGTTTTGCAGTTGAGGTACCAGTCAGCCATTCCCTTTGCTGCCTTCAGGTATTTTGGGTTGCCGGTCTCGCGGTAGATCATGGTATAACCATAGATAGCCCAGGCCTGTCCGCGTGACCAAGTGGAGTTGTCGGCATACCCCTGTGCGGTCTCACGTCCTTCCACTTTACCCGTGGCGGTATCATAACACACTACATGGTAGGAACTGTAATCCTTGCGGAACTGGTTTTTCAGTGTATTATCTGCGTGGGTGACAGCTGTCCGGTAAAATGAGCTGTCGCCGGTAACTTTTGTGGCAAAGAAAAGCAGTTCAAGGTTCATTACATTGTCGATGATCACAGGGTAATGATACACCTTGTTGCCGTGCCAGGAACGGAATGTGTTCCACGATTTGATACAGCCTACTTTCGGGTCGAAGCGCGTGCAGAGTGAACGCGCAGCCTGCACGAGGTAATCGCGGTAGCGCTGGTTGCCGGTGATACGGAAAGCGTTGCCAAAGCTGCAATACATCATAAAGCCAAGGTCATGGTGATCCCTGAAATCCTTCAGTGGCTCCAGTCTTTCGGTCCATTGCACTGCGGCCGTTTTCATCGATGAATCGGCCGAGTACTGGTAAGCATACCAGAGGGAACCGGGAAAGAATCCCGGGGTCCAGTCATACATGTCAGTGGATACCAGCCGGCCGGTGGAATCGGTGGTGCGGGGAAACCGGGTTTCCGGTCCCACATCTTTCAGCATCCGTTTTATCTGGCTGTCGGCGAAATCGAAATTCTGCCGCACAAATCCCTGTTCGTTGGAATCGCGGAAGGAAGGGGCAAACAACAGTCCTGCGGCCAGTACTGGCCATGCAAAAAATCGCCTCATCGTATTGACTTTAATTAGTTTGTACTTTTTCTGATCAGGACCTGGTGTGACCCTGTATTTGTTTTGTTTAAAACCCTGAAACCGATCCGGTAAATAACCGGTGGCCAGCTTTGCAACAACCGGTTGTCGGTCACCGGCACTTCTTCGATAGTATATCCGAGGATGGAAGGGTTATAAATCATTTCCAGCTGGTCTTTACCCGTGTCAAGCAGCAGCTGGCCTTCCTGTATTTTTTTTACATTGGCACTGGTCATAAAATAAACCATCGTGCTATCCCTGTGTTCGTCCAGCTGGTAAGCATCCCGTATCACAAATGATTTACCACGGTTGAGTTCATAGGTCCGCTTCCAGTTTTTTACTTTTGCCGTTGCGGGATAGGCAGCGGATATGTCGAGTGAAAAAACGGCCGTTGCTTTTTTGTTGCTGTAGCGGACATCCTTCGCGGCATACTGGCGGCCTGCTTTCTGTTCAACCCCGTTGATGAGTGGTACATTATGGTAGACCGAGCGCATGGTCCAGATGCTGTAACGCTCGGGACCAAAGGTCTGTCGGGTATAGGTGCCGCTACCCACATCAATCAGCACCGGTTGTCCGTTGTAAAAAAGTACCGACGTACCCACATCATTGTGGTTATGGCTTTCATCATTGTGACCCGCAAGTGCTGAAAAATAAAATCCATCCCGGCTGCCTTCCCTGTCCCTTGCCACTGCGATACCTGTTTCCGGCATCCAGGCCGAAACAGTAAACGGCCGTGCAGCAGGCGCAGTAAGTATTTCCCGGGCGAGGAACAGGTTGCGTATACCTCCATACATGGTTTCGACCGGTGGCATTTTATCCCATGACTGGTCTTTTGCAAGCCATGCACCAAAACCTGTCAGTTCCGTGTTGCCCGTGGCCTTGCCATAGCTGTACACCAGTGATGCATCGGCCTTGTACCTGGCGGCAGCATCGGCATAGTTGAGGAACCAGCTGCTGTCGATATAGGCTTTCCCGATATAGGCCCCGATATTTTTCACCAGCGGATTTCCAAAAAGATTGATGGCATTGTCCGTTGCCAGTCCAAGCAGCGAAAGATAATTGTACAACATCCCGCCGGCATGTGCCCAGTAGGCCGGGCCTTCCTCACAGGCCCCGTCTTCTTTATAATAGTTGATAAACTGGTCGGCCGATAACATGGTTTTGTAAACACCATCCAGCTTTTTTTCCGGATCTTTTTCCAGCAGCAGGATGGTGGTCAGCATATTGTAGTTGAGCCAGATATTCCAGTTGTTGACCATCCGTTTTTTCCCGTCGAGTGCCATCCACCAGAAATCATTCCGTGTATAGAATGGTTCCAGCAGGCGGCGGTTGATTTCATATTCGATCCGCCTGGCGATCATGGGGCTTTGTTTGTCGAATGAATCATGGAACTGGTAATAGATCCAGGCCATGGCGTTGACGGTGATGCCTGCCCCGAGTTCGATAACGGGTTCTTCCACATCCGGTAAACCTGGCCCTGCTTTCTGCAGGTTAATGGCTGCGGAGATGGACCAGCTGGTGATCTCACAGACGGCCCAGGTACCATTGACCAGCTGCGGGATGAAACGACCCTTGCCTTCCACCAGTTCCGCGAATGCCAGTTTTTTTAATGCGGTGATGTTCTGGTTGTATACATCTTCCATGATGTAACGCTCACCCGTGCGCACGAATTCAAGATAAGCCTGTGCGGGTATAGTCTGCCATACATAACCGAGGGCGGACTCGCCGTCTTTGACCAACCGGGACTTATAGGCAGGATCTAATGACTCCCATCTTGTGCGGTCGCTGTACAACGGGAATTCGCGGTGGATCAGGTCCATGGTCAGTTTACCCTTCAGTAATTCCTTGCTGTAGGTGCCTGTCAGCAGGTTCCTTTCCTTCTGGGAAAAGACGCTGGCGTGCAGGACAAGAAGCAGGGTTATCAGGAGAGTAACAGGACGCATGCTGCAAAAATAGAAAGAAAGCCCGCCATTGCCGGTGCGTTGGCGGGCCTGTGAAT
>SEAD01000239.1 GCA_004173355.1 Chitinophagaceae bacterium
CGAATCAAAGCTTCCAGAAGGGATGAGCATGCTGACCAGTGATGCCTTTGGGTTTTCGGGAGGTGATCCAGTGGATGGCAAAATGGAGCAACTGGGGCTGGTGCCGGACGTGATCCAGGAGGTGAAGGCTGTTTTTGCAAAGCTGTCGGAGAACGATGGCAGCAAAAGGGACTTTCTGGAAATGATGCGGGAGGTAAGGGACATTTTTCCCGGAGTGGGGGCCAGTCCGAGCATTGGCCGGATCAACGGTTTTATTGCCGGCCATGCGCCCTTCCATCTTTCCGCCGAGGAGCTTGAGGACCTGTGGGTCTAAGGGCTTTGGGTGGAGTTTTTCAACGTGTTTTTTATCAGCTTATCGCAAATCTCTAATTTTCATTATCATGAAGTACAATAAATCCAGTAAAATTAATAACACCAGTAGAATAACAATAAAATCGCTTTTCGGCTTTCGCCTTTTTGCTTTGGTTGCGTTGGCAATGAACCTGCTTTTTTCGGTTCATGCGATGGCCCAGGACGGTAACGCCGGAATAGCCGAGGCGACCAACAAGGTAAAGGGCTATTTTGATACCGGCTGCGATCTGATGTATGCCATCGGCGCAGTGGTAGGCATCATAGGGGCGATCAAAGTGTTCAACAAATGGAACGCAGGGGAGCCGGATACCAACAAGGTGGCAGCGGCCTGGTTCGGAAGCTGCATTTTTTTGGTGGTTGTAGCGACCGTCCTTAAATCATTTTTCGGGATCTAGTTATGGCCAGTATCTATCAGATTAACAAAGGGGTATCAAAGCCCATCGTTTTCAAGGGGCTGGTTGGAGCTTACATCGCCTATCTGGCGGTTGGGCTGGTGCTGCTGCTGATTGCCTTTGCGGTGCTTTATATCTCCGGGGTGAGCCTTTTTGTGGTGCTGCCACTAGTCCTTGTCCTTGGAACTTTGCTCTTTGTAGTCACTTTCCGTTTGAGCCAGCGGTTCCGGGAGCATGGACTGATGAAGTTTCTGGCTAGGAAAGCGCTGCCCAAAACCATAAGGTTCCGCTCCAGAAGATTGTTCACTTCCCTTAAATATCCAGATCATGTCAGAAGCTAAAAACATATTGCCGGTCTATAAAGTGGAGCATGGCTGCATCCTTTCTGTGCAGGGGGATATCACCCTTGGCTACAAGGTGCAATTGCCCGAGATCTTTACGCTATCAGATAGGGATTACGAGGCCTATCATCAGGCATGGATAAAGGCGATCAAGGTATTGCCGCAGTCCAGTATCTTCCATAAGCAGGACTGGTTTACAGAAGGGGCCTATAAAGCCGATTTCGATAAGGCAGGGGACAGTTTCCTATCGGCCAGCAGCGAGCGGTTTTTTAACCAAAGGGAATGCCTGGACCACGGCTGCTATATCTTTCTGACCAAAAAGCCCTTGGACCGTAAAATATCTTCCTCGGCCTACAGCAATATCCTTAGAAAATCGATTGTTCCAGCGCAGACCATCAGTCAGGTACTGCTGAGTGATTTTTTGGACAGTGCCGGGCAGTTCGAGCGGATACTTTCCGATAGCGGATTTGTATCGCTGGTAAGGTTAAATGATGATGAACTGGCCGGAACGGCGAACAAGCCAGGGGTTATCGAGCGCTACATGTTCCTTTTGGGAGCGGAGGAGATGCCGATGGTAAGCGACATCGGGGTGAAGGCTGAGCTAAAGGTCGGTGATAAACAGGTGGAACTGTATTCGCTCTGCGATGCGGAGGATATGCCGGCGCTTTGCGGGAGCAGGATCAATTATGATAGGTACAGTACCGATAGGACCAAGTTTTCGATCGGCTTTGCAAGTCCGCTTGGAAGCCTTTTGAACTGCAACCATATCTTCAACCAGTATGTGTTTATAGATGATGCGCAAAAGACCATTAAAAGGCTGGAGGCAAAAAAACTTCGTTTGCAGTCCCTTTCTTCTTATTCAAGGGAAAATGCGATTTCCAGGGACGCGTGCAACGATTTTCTGAACGAGGCGATTGCCTCGGGAAAGCTTCCGGTAAAAGCGCATTTCAATGTGTTGGCCTGGTCGGAGGATGCGGGAAAGGCGAAGGAGCTGAAAAATCTCGTGGGTTCCGCCATGGCGCAGATGGATGCGGTGGCTAAAAGGGAAACCGACGGGCAGGCGCAGCTCTGGTTTGCTGGACTTCCGGGGAACGAGGCCGATTTTCCGATGAACGATACCTTTGATACTTTCCTTGAGCAGTCGGCCTGCTTTTTCAATCTGGAAAGCAATTACAGGTCTTCGGTTTCCGCCTTCGGAATGCGGATGGGCGACAGGCTATCGGGAAGGCCGGTACATGTGGACATCTCCGATGAGCCGATGAAAATGGGCATCACCACCAATAGAAACAAGTTCATTATCGGGCCTTCGGGTTCGGGAAAGTCCTTTTTTACCAACCACATGGTAAGGAGCTATTACGAGCAGGGGAGCCACGTGGTGCTGGTGGATGTCGGGCACAGCTACAAGGGGCTCTGCGATCTGGTCGGAGGCTATTATTTCTCCTACTCGGAAAACGATCCGATCAGCTTCAACCCTTTTTATCTTTCAGAAGGGGATGTGCTGGATACCGAGAAAAAGGAGAGCATCAAAACCCTGCTGCTGGCACTTTGGAAAAAGGACGACGAGGCTTTCAGAAGGAGTGAGTATGTGGCGCTTTCTGGTGCGCTGACGCTGTACTATGAGCATTTGGGAAGAAATGCGGACCTATTTCCCTGCTTCAATTCCTTTTACGAATTCCTCATGTCAGAATACGTGCAGGTGCTGGAGAACGGGAAGGTCAAGGAAAAGGATTTTGATGTGGGGAATTTCCTTTATGTGCTAAACCCTTACTACAAGGGAGGGGAGTTTGATTACCTGCTCAACGGGACGGAAAACCTGGACCTGCTCGGTGAAAGGTTCATCGTGTTCGAGCTGGATGCGATCAAGGATCATGCGATCCTGTTTCCGGTAGTTACGCTGATCCTGATGGAAATGTTCATTTCGAAAATGAGAAAGCTAAAGGGCGTTCGAAAGGTGCTGCTGATCGAGGAATGCTGGAAGGCGATTTCAAAGGAGGGAATGGCAGACTACATCAAATATGTTTTTAAGACCGTAAGAAAGTTTTTCGGGGAGGCGATCGTAGTGACCCAGGAAGTGGAGGACATTATTTCCTCGCCCATCGTCAAGCAGGCGATTATAAACAATTCGGACTGCAAGATCCT
Organism: Chitinophagaceae bacterium; assembly: GCA_004173355.1. GTDB lineage: Bacteria > Bacteroidota > Bacteroidia > Chitinophagales > Chitinophagaceae > JBEVJC01. Next base: position 3,224 of record SEAD01000239.1, read on the forward strand.
TTTGGACCAGCGCAAGTACCAGAACAAGTTCGACCAGATCCAGGAACTTTTGGGACTTACCGATAAGGAAAAGGCGCAGGTGCTTTCCATGAACAGGGCCAATGATCCCAAGCGGAAATATAAGGAAGTGTTCATCTCCCTTGGCGGGCAGTACAGTAAGGTCTACCGTACTGAAGTTTCTCCGGCCGAATACTTTGCCTATACGACAGAGGAATCCGAAAAAATGATGGTGCAGGAATATGCCCGAAAATATGGAAGCGTGCAAAAGGGCATTGCCATGCTGGTCGCCGACCTGGCCGGTAAAAATTCCAATCGTTAACCTAAAAAAAAATATAGTGCTATGAAAACTAAGAACATTTTGGTGATCCTTTCCTTAGGCCTGTTGCTGGCCTGCAGTTCTGCTGGTAACCGTGCGTTTGTGACCGGAACCTTTGTGAACAGTTCTGTTGGAGCGTATAGCGTAGCTGATGATACGCTTTTCATAGAGGTGGAGCAAGGGGACAGGTTCAGGATTCATCGAAGGACCGGCTTTAACCTCATCAGAAACGGTATTAAAGGGAAGCGGGAGCACGAAACCGAAATCTGGGACGCGGTCTATGATGAAAGGACGGGCGTAATGACAGAAACGCGGAAGGGGAAAATGCTGGTGTTCCATCCCGATTCGGCCAAGCTCATGATCGGCAGCAGGTCCTACCAGAAAACCAATTAATCAATTATGAAATCATTTTTAAAATTGCTGGGCCTTTTTCCTGAAAAGAGCCCAGTGGGCCATGCCATGCATTCTTTTGGAAGTTGGCCTGCCTTAAAAAAACTAAAATCAAG
>SEAD01000102.1 GCA_004173355.1 Chitinophagaceae bacterium
AATTAACAAATGTTAATAATATTAGTAATTATTTTTTATTATTATTATTTGCACATGGCCAGAGGTCAGAGACTTGCAGTATGCTAAGCAATACAGAGGGCAGGAGACATCTGGTTGTGGTCCCTTGTAGCGATATAGGGCCTGGGGGGTATCAAGGTCAACTATAACAGATGTTACGTTACCCATATCACCCGGTCTTGCGAAGACAGCGACACAGTAGAAAGTTCCGCAAGTGGGACACCATACGTGCCAGAAAAGCGTTCCTGTAAGAGCGTTCACCCTTGGTCCTCCAATTGTACTATTTGAGAGATCGTGAATTAACAAGAGAACAATTCATGAGACCAATTCTCAAGAAGACCATGAGAAGAAGAAGAGAAGATGCCGCCAAGAAGCAAACCACTAAAGGAAAGAATAGAAATCTCAGACTCGAAAAGATTTATGACAAATTCTTCTACGACCGCAAGACCCTCGGAAATCTTCCGAAGCACCCGAAACTGGTTATTGGTGCAACAAACCTGCAAACCGCAAGGGCTTTTACCTTTTCAAGAAACTGGATGCAGGATGCCACCTACCAGTTCATGCAGCCCGCCATCACTTTTAAAGCAAAAGATTTTCCCGTCTCCCGCGCAGTTATGGCATCCAGTTGCGTGCCTTTCGCCTTCTCACCAATCCCGATGGCCAAAAGGTTTTTTACTGATCCCGAAGACTTCAAACGTGTCAAGCCTGTGCTGGTGGATGGAGGTGTGTATGACAACCAGGGCATACACAAACTTATCCAGGAAGGCCGGTACTCCTGCGCAACAGTTATCACCAGTGATGCCGGCGGGGCTTCCGGATTCATGAACTCTTCGTTCAGGAATGTGCTCTCGCTCCTGCTTAGCACGGTCGATGTATTTATGTCAAGGATAAAAAAAGTACAGCTGGCAAAAGATGTGTTCGAAAATGCAAAAAGTGCAAATCGCCAGGTGGCTTACCTCTCATTGGCATGGGATAGCGAAAACTGTATTCCAGGTTTTATCGAAAACCTGGAGGATGGAAGAATTACACAGGAAGTAATTGCAGCACATGGCCTACATGCCGGGTGGGTGGAAAATCCAAAAGCCCATCATGCGGAGATCACTCAATACCTGAAGTTGCGAACCGGGTATGCCGACATCCTTTTACCATCCGTGGAGGACAAAAATACAGCTCGCGCGGTGGGTACCAATCTCACCAGCCTCAGTCAGAAAAAACTGGATTGCCTTATTGCCCAGGCCGAGGCACTCACGGAAATCCAGGTCAGACTTTATTGCCCAACCTTATTCAATTGATAATTATGAACAACAGGAACACTCCCCAACCTTCCTATCGTAAACTGCAGGGATACGCATTTGACCCTTCTTTATCGATAAAGATCGACACAGCCCTGCTCAACAGCATGGTATACAAAATACCTTGGGAATGCCTGCAGCACGGACCTGTGGGGGACTATCTCGAAGTGATTGACTGGGATCCCAGCAGCAAAGCCTTTTACCGCCCGGTCGATCTGGAAGACCCTGCCCTGCTTGCGCAGGACGGACTTCCGCCTTCCGAGAGCAACCCGCAGTTTCACCAGCAAATGGTGTATGCCGTGGCTATGACAACTATCAAAAATTTCGAAAAAGCACTCGGCCGTTCTATCAACTGGAGTCCGAAAAGGAATCCCAGCGGCTCTGAAAGTGAATATGTTCGCCGGTTGCGGATATATCCACATGCACTTCGCGAAGCAAACGCATACTACAGCCCCATCAAAAAATCTGTTTTATTTGGCTACTTCGATGCCACACCTGAGCGACCGGAAATGACAATGCCGGGCGGAACGGTCTACACCTGCCTCAGTCATGATATCATTGCCCACGAGATCACGCATGCACTGCTCGATGGAATGCATCGCCGTTATGTTGAAGCGACGCATGAAGATTCACTGGCCTTCCATGAAGCATTTGCTGATATCGTGGCATTGTTCCAGCATTTCACATTCGACAAAGTTCTGGAGGAACAGATTGCCAAGACCCGCGGCAATCTCGGTAGCCAGAACCTGCTGGGTCAACTGGCACAGGAATTTGGCAAAGCGATCGGCCATTATGGAAGCCTTCGGGATGCACTGGGCGAAATCAATCGCGAAACAAAACTCTGGGAACCAAAAAAACCCAACACTACCGATTACCAGCTCATCATGGAACCCCATGAACGGGGATCGATACTGGTGTCGGCAATTTTCGAAACATTCATTAATATCTATACCAGGCGGATCGCTGACCTTCAACGTATCGCCAGCGGCGGGTCTGGGATCCTTCCGGAGGGCTCACTGCATCCGGACATCGTGCACAGGATGGCGAGGGAAGCCAGTAAGAGCGCAGGTCATATCCTTCGAATGTGTGTCCGTGCCCTGGATTACTGTCCGCCGATGGACATTACTTACGGCGACTACCTCCGCGCACTTATCACAGCTGACTATGACATGATGCAGGACGACGAAAAAAACTACCGGATCGCATTGATTGAGGCATTCCAGCGAAGGGGAATCTATCCGGAAAAAATCAGGAATATGAGCGTGGAAAGCCTGCTCTGCAGGACAGAAGAAAATACCGACCAGCTGGAGACCAAATTCAAAGACCTTATCGAATTCTTTAAACTATTCAAGGAAAAAATAAGCTACCTCACTGACCGGGAGCAGATTTTCAACATTACTAAAACGTTTATTACCGGCGGCAGACTCCCTCCGGCATCAGCCACCAACAACCTGAAACCGATGGCAATCAGTGGTCTCCATGAGGAATTGTTCAGGCAGGACCTGATCGGGTCCGGGGATTTTGAACGGATAACCGGGCTGATCCTCAAAGGCGATGACGTGGAACAACTCGGTATCGGTCTTTCAAAGATTTCATGGGCCAAAAGGAAACCCAAAATTGAAATACACAACTTCAAACTCGTCAATCGTGTCAGCCCGGACGGGAGCGTTGTGAACCAGATAATACTTACTATCACCCAACGCCGCGGAGTGGTCTGCGTGGAAGACGACTTCGGGAATGTAAGGGTAGATGGATTTTATGTGCCGGCGTTCGATGTTACACACTACTACAAAAAAACAGGAAACAATCCAACCCGCCAGGAATTCACACTCACGAAAATCAATAAAAGGGTAACACCTGATCCCGTGCCCGGCAGTGAAGCCGTACTGCCGGATGGATATTTCATATTCAGGGGCGGTAGCACATTGATCTTCGATCTTGACTACGGTGCGAGCAGGGACAAGATGAAGCTCAAATACGCGATTACAAAAAACATCGATGATGAGGAGAGAATGAAAAAGCAGTACCGGATCATGTTCGGCACACCCGACAATTCACTGAATGCAACCTATTTCGGCGATGCCAAAACAAATCTGGAAGCCGAACCATTCGCTATAATTCACAAAGCGCTTTAAAACGTCAGCCATGGCAACTAAAAAGAAAGCAATACCTGCAAAAAAAGGAAAGAACACTGCCGCAAAAAAAGGCCCGGTAAAAAAAGCGGCAACGGGTAAAACAGCCACAAAGAAGAAACCCGCGGTTAAAAAACAACCTCCGAAAAAAGTCCCCGGAAAGAAAACGACAAAAAAGGCAAGAGCAAGCACAAAAGCTACAACGACGCCATCACCGGTGCCAGTTAAGGACCCCAGGCCCGTTCCTTCCGCAAATAGCCCGTCAGCCAACAAAACCATGCGCGCGCCGCAGCCTGAAACGAACGAAATCACCAGTATCAAAGTCCGGATGTATGCGCATGGTTTCGGCGACTGCTTTGTGTTATTCTATCAAAGTGATACAAAAGTAGAATATAAAATGGTGATCGACTGTGGTATGCTCACAGGTGATACGGAGCGTCTCCGGAATGTGATCAGGGATATAACCAAAGACTGTGGAGGATATGTGGATGTGGTGGTGCAGACACATGAACACAAAGACCACGTATCCGGTTTCAACCTGAAGGATAAGGACGGATCGCTGCTCTGGGACCAGATTGATGTCGGTGAAACCTGGCTGGCATGGACCGAAAACACCGGACCTGAAGGGGATAAGCTGGCGCAACAACTGAAGGATAAACACAAAAAGAAATTGTCCGGGCTGGTGAAGGCCCTGTCGCGTTACGAAAGTCATATCCATAGCCCCACTCATGTAAAGGCGATGCGGGAAACATACACTGGCGAAACCTACATGGCTGCACAAAACAGGTATGCGGCTGCAATGCGAAACGTGCTTGAATTCGCCGGTATTGAAGGCTCGGATATCCAACCCGATTTTCGCATGGACAGCAACGGTCTGGGCCTTACGGTAAAGGAAGCCATGAACTATTTCACCGATCGCAACCAGCGCATTCGTGATGAAGGGATCAGGACAAAATCAGGCAAAAGCCTGCAGGAATCCGAAATAACTTACTGGGAGCCGGGGGATCTGGCAGACAGGGCCTGCACCGGCCTGAAAGGGATCAACATTTATTTCTTCGGGCCTCCAAAAAACTATGACCGCCTGAAACAAATGGAAGACAAAACGCATGTGGAAATGTATGTCACCGACATGGGTCTTTCCCAGAACTTCTATATGGCGCTTGATGCTACCGAAACGGAACAAAAATCGCTGTCGCCTTTCAGTAAGAAGTATTTTTTTGATGAAAGCGAGCTGAGTGATAAAGACAGGAAAAATGACGACTGTTTCTGGAACCTGTATCATGACCAGAAAAACTACTGGCGCGAAATTAACACTGACTGGATAAACAATGCAGGCGCCCTCGCACTGGCACTCGACAGTTATACTAATAACACAAGCTTGGTCATGGGGATCGAATTCACCCGAAGCAAAAAAGTATTGATGTTCGTCGCCGATGCCCAGATCGGTAACTGGATCAGCTGGACCGAGCCTGAAAGTGAGACTTCCTCGGAGCCAAAACTGAAATGGCAGATCCAGGAATCCGATAAAACAATTACCGTCACTGCACGGGACCTCCTTCAACGAACGGTGTTTTACAAAGTCGGCCACCATGCAAGCCACAACGCAACAGCCCGTGCGAACGGTCTCGAACTGATGATCTCACCTGAACTAGCGGCTATGATCCCGGTCGACAACAAAGTTGCCGGAAGGCAGGGGAAGAAAGGCTGGAAGATGCCTGCAGAAGATCTGTACAAACGCCTGATTGAAAAAACGAAAGGCAGGATTATCCGGCTTGATACCGGCAACCTGCTGGAGAACGACACGGAAGAAATACCGGACGGAGCGAAACCCACAGAAAAAATGCGACTGGAATTTAATTCCCGGGTGGGAAAATCAGCAAAGACGATTATGAGCGATGATGATGAACCCAGGGCTTTATATTGGGAGTATACGGTGAGCGATAAATAATTTCAACTCCGGTTAATGGCTGAAATAACACAACCTTATTCATTCTACTTAGAGAAATTCAGGACCTTCACTAACAGAGCTAACTTTGTCTTAGGGATATGCCTTATAATTTTTCTAACCAACTGGCTTTTCGCGGTAGAACCAAAGTTTCAGACCTTGAAAGTGCTGAACAAACTCTATAAAGCCCAACTATCGGAAGCCAAACGAAACCTTATAGAACTATCCAATGAGGAGTCAAGCTTAACCAATCAGCGACTGATCGACTCTATGAAAAACGAAGAATATATTTTTCGTCGCGATAGATTGACTGACACCCTAAGCCGAACAAATTTAGGCCAGGGAAATTACCAGGAATTGTCAAAGAAAATTGACGAGTACGCCTTTAACAAAGCCGCAAGAATAACCCTTTTTGAGAAATCAAACAAACTGCGATTGCAAATCGATAGTTTAAAATCAAAAAAGGCTTATCTGGACACAGTAAAAAACAACAAATCACTCGAAGCGATCGACAAATATGACTGGACATCCCTCATCAAATTTGTTTTTATTGTAGCCTCAAACCCGAGAGAAGGAGGCCTTTATCTTTGTGCATTGCTAACGTTTATAAGTGCTTTCACTTATACCGCCCGCCTTTGGAGTCTTCGACATGTGTCAAAAGCGATCAGGCTTTATAAACTCGGAGGGCAGAGTCCGCTCGTCCAACATGACCTTAGCATATCGACTCCTTTCTGGATTACGCCTGTGCCCTTCACTCAAAGCACGAAAAGTGCTTCTGATAAAATAATAGACAACAGGGTTGAATACCGCGAATTATCCAAATTTTTAGGCATTTATAAACTCGGACGCAGATATAGCTTTTTCACATTCGCGATTTTGATTTTCATGATATGTCTCCAACTCCGACTATTTTATATCGCTATCGTCGCAAACCCTGCCGTAAGATTTGACCTGATTTTCATATTTTCTGTAGGTTTCATTCTGGCAAGTGTTGGAATACTTTTTCTTTGGATGCTTCCGATACAAATAGACGATCACTTAAATGACGAGAATCCTTCAGAAGACTTTGGGAGAAGAATATTCGTAAGTGCTGCAGCAACATTTGTTGTCCTTTTGGCATTTGGCAGGAAAAAGGAAGCCATAGCAAAGTATTTTCAAAAACATGCCAAAAGGTTTAAGCGGCATAAAAGAAGGCGAGTCTTAGCTTCAGGGACGTCCGGCAGTCTGTTTGTAAGACGCAACAACGATCCAACAAATGCCAATCTTTTTGTCTATTCTTTTGACGACAAAGGTTATTCGCCCATTCTTAACAGCATCAGGAACGAATTTGACAGGGAGCGGTTTCAGGAAAACCTTATTAAGACTGAAATCTCTAAATGTCTCGATCCGCTGGTATATCTATTTAAGTCTAATCAAATCTGGAATATTGAGAACTATGTATTAATGCTTTTTGAAGCAAAAAAAGCAAATCAGGCTATGGAATATCTGTACCGTAATGTGACAGATCGATGGGATTTCAGATACGATATCAGATTGTGGGATTTTTCAATGAAAATATTTGCAAGATTCGATAGACAAAACCAGTATTTCGAGCAAGCTTTGGCGGAATTTGAAAAAGATACTGAAGCTCTTGACGTGCTATTAACGGCAAGGAAAGCACCAAAACCCGATCAAAAAGACAAGTTGATTCTTCGGATTGCAAAGTGGAGAGATCCGAAATGGAAAAGCACAGTCCAGACTAAAAAAACTTTCAGATGGAATAATCACCAAATCTGATGGAGCAGTTATTTTAATGTAAAATATCACTACTGTGAAGTTGGCGGTTCGAATCCGCCACGGCCCCTTTTTATACCCTTTCCGTGGACTTCTTTTGAGACCACCCTCCTCCACGCAAACAACGCAATCGAGGCCACCAGGATCCAGAGCGCATCGATCAGGAACACATCATGGTAACCCGTCCTGAAACTTTTCCAGAACCAGTTGCCGGTTAAGAAACCGTTTACCACGGGCACCAGGTAACCGATTACAGCGCCGGCCAGCAAGGTATCACGGTTCGTTTTGTAAATATTTTTGCGGATCACGAGGGGCAGGCTTACCAGCAGCCATGCAATAAAATAGAACTTATAAATAAAGTACATACCTCCCTCGGGATTAAACTTAACGGCGATGAATGCAGCGGCTGTCACGGGCAGCATTGCCAGTGATACAGCGAGGTAGATATTGACCAGCCAGCTGTTGAACTTCCGTTTGTACTCCGGTACCGATGTTTTATCCCTTGCCACCAGCCAGATCATCACACCCGAAACCACTACAAAACACCCCGAGATACCCAGCAGGAAATACAGGAATTTTGTCGCCATCCCGCCGTAGCTCGCAAAGTGAAGGCGTGTCAGGACTTCCGTGCTTATCTCACTGTAAGTAAGTGGCGCATCAGGGTCCCTTCGCTCCAGGACCGCCCCGCTCGCGGCGTCAAACACCAGTTCCCCGCCACCTGCAAATTTTTCAGATGGATCCACAATCCCGGCCACATGTACCTGCATACTTCTATCGCCATAGTTGATGGCCTCCACATGATTCACCACTGCTTCGGGGCCCCAGATCTGCCGGGCCTTGCCGGCAAATTCATTAAAGCTGATGGCCCTGTCCATTTTTTCCTGATTGAATGGGACATTGTGCCCTTCCCCACCAGCCACTGCTGTGAGGGAGTCCGCATTTCCGCCAAAGCGGTATTTCAGGACAGGATCATTGAACAGAGGTATGTTAATCAGGAAATAGGCACCCGTTACCGCAAACAACAGCATAAAGGGCAGGCTGATCACACCCAGTGCGGTATGCAGGTCGGTCCACAGGGTTTTTAACTTCTCCCAGGGACGGAACACATAAAAATTGGAAACGATTTTCTGCCAATGCACCAGGATACCGGTTAGAATGGCAAACAACAAAATAAAAGCAACAGCACCCGCGATAAAGTATCCGTAGGGATATGGTATCTGCGCAAGGAAATGCAGGCGGTACAGGAACTCACCCAGGTCATAAGCCTCTTCATACACCCCTTTCTGCCGGTTGAAAGTACTGGCGTCAATATCAAAATACAAGGCCTCGCCTTTGACCAGTGTATCCTTTGACTGGGAACCGTAAAAATAGACCGTAGAGGAATGGGGATCAGAGTAAAAGGAAACCTCCCGGCCATAGAGATTAAACTCCCGGCCAACAGAATCCAGCATGCGGTCGTAATCCACCTCTTTTACTAATGGGCGGTCGGGGTTATTATGCTGCCAATGCGAGACCTGGCTTTTAAAAAATGCAAATGAACCGGCAAAAAATATCACATACATCACCAGGGAAATAATAATCCCGCTGATGGTATGCGTATGGAAATAAATATTGTAATTCCTCAGGTTCATTTCAATTATTTATGGAAATAAGTCTGGTATAGGTAAGGTGAAGCGAATACCAGTGTGGCAATCAAATACCAACCCCAGATCTTCCATCCATTTTTTGCAAGGAATGCAAGGATCATCAATCCGGCCCAGAGCAGCCAGGTAGAAAAATTCATCGTCAGGATAACCGGTCCTGGACTGGTAAAAGCCATGAGGAACAGGTGAAAACTGGTAGTGACCATGTATCCCCCCGGCAGTGCTGCCGAAATTTTCAGGACTCGCTGTCCGGGAGTGCTAAGGTATTTTTTATTGGCAGGCATCAGCGGAAAATCACGGTTTCAAAAAGAAGGCTGATCACAAGGAAAATCAGCACATAACTGGTCTGTAACAGTCGGAGCGGCGCCAGTGCGATTACCACCGAGGTGCCGGCCATCAGCAGGACCAGGCTGGTAAAAAGTCCGGCCCCGATTCCTTCAATCCGGACAAGTACCACCGCTGCTGTAAGCAGGCAACTCAAACCAATAGCTTTTGCCCTGACCGGACTGGATGCTATCCAAAGCGCAAAAACGCCTTGCCTGCTTTTCTGCATCTTCAGCGAAGTATTGTACAGGAAATAAATACCAAGGAAACCAATAAAAATAATCAGGGTATACAAATTCTTTGTTTTGACCGGGACGACTGACTAACAGGCAAATGCCTGAATGGCGGCAAAAGTACTGGAGAGTGTTACCTTTTGGAGTGGTGTCCAGTCACGTTTTTGTCATATCACTGATCCTGGTCAGGGATGCTACCAGTCACGAGATGCGGTATCGCATCTTGGCAGGATGAGCAGTGAATTCCCAATTCAACTACTTAATGTCCCAAACTCAGGTGCAGACCCAGTTCCACCGTTATAATCGACGTGTTATAATCCCATTTCCGGATTTCGGTCAGGTTGGGAGTAATAATCCTGGTGCGGTCTTTCATCACCGAATGGAAATAACCAGCCCCTGCCGAAACAGCCACGGGCCTGCTGATTTTGCGGATGAACTGCACTCCACCCTCGTAACAGAAAGATGGCTCCAGTTTGTACTTACCATTGGAATACGCCCGTATTTGCCTGCGGCTGGGGTCATCCGGGTTATCTACCCGCACATAGCTGAACGCCGGACTGGATGACTGACACACTCCTGCAATAGCGCGGAACCGCAGCTGTGTCAGGTCGCCTTTCCCAGGGCTGGTTTGCAACCAGGCTCCTGTCATCAGCTTCCCGATATTCCAGCTATTGGTGTTGATGTCCTCGGTATAAGGATCACCCATCAGGTTGGGACCTTCTTTATGGGCGTCTTCATCCTGCTTATTGCTGGTCAGTCCGGCAACCAGCAGCAGACCCACATTCCCTTTTATTTTATAAGATGCACCGATGTTTGCAGAATATCCGGTTTTGGCCCTGCCCTTCAGGCGAATATCAGTTGGATTGAAGACTAATTCCTTGTCAGCAAAATCCCCTTGCGGAATGGCAAGTCCCGTGCGGACTTCAATTTCCCAGCGGGACGAGGCGGACTGGCTGAACAGGGCGGAATGGATAAAAAGCAGGATAGCAGTAGCAAGCAATCTTAGTTTCATATATCTGTTTTGGTGGCTAACCAAATATAGTATTTGCTGCTAAAACATCAGCAACCGGTTGCTGCCACCCACCTTGCCACCGAAATTCCGGATATTATAGGTAAAAGTAAGCAGCAGGTACCGCCGCTGGATCACCGTTTCCGCATCACGGATATAGTTCTCGCGGATCGTCCTGGTAACCGCGATGTTCTGGTTGAGCAGGTCATATACCGATAGTTTCAGCTGGCCCTTGTCTTCCCTGAACATCAACAGGTTTACCCCCGCATTCAGCCTTGCCGCTGACTTCGCAATCGCGGGTGCCACCTGCGGGTTGAAGGAGTAATCGAGACTCGCTTCCCACACAATCTTTTTTGGCATACGCAATACTAGCTCGGTAGCTGCCAGATGCCGCCATACAGAAAGTCCCGGATACAGGTTACCCCCGTAAGTGCTCTTTGAATAGTTCGGCGCATACCGCTGCATCAGTTCAACCTTATCGTTGTAGTTGATCGATGCCTGGGCAGATGGCATAAAATAAATATTGTCGGTAGTGCTCCTTACACCATTTATATTCAGGAGACCATGATTATAAGTTCCGTAAAGATTCAGCCGCGTAGATAGTTTTATAACCTTGCTTAACCTGTATTGTTTGGAAACGGTCACACTCGATGTAAGCCGTTTTACCCCATCCACATTCAATGGCATGGTGACCTGAACGCCGTCTTCGTCCACGGTACGTGTCTGTATGATGGCATTTTCGCTGAGTGTTGCGTTTATATTGACATTCAATGTCAGCAATTTTTTTACATTGTTCACAAAAGCATTCAGACCGAGGCCATGGTTTATTGTTGGCTTCAGGGAAGGATTTCCGAGCGTGATAAATAGTGGATTGGAATTGTTGACCGTTGGCTGCAGGTCTGCAACCCCCGGTTCACTGACCGACGCCTGGTAGTTAAATGAATAGCGCCCCAAACGGATATTCAATGATGGCAAAATGTAACTGAAACTTTGCCTGAGCTCCGGGTCTTTCCGGAATTCATTGTTGATATCAAGCAGGTGCAGGGCCAGCCCCGGGGTGAAAGTCCACTTCTTAATATTGTAGATGATAGCGGTTCCGGTCACAGACCGGTATCCCTTACGGCGTAATCCATTGGTCAGACCGGCATCAGGCACTGCGTATTCACCGGAGTTTGGATCCCGTTGCCAGGTATCGACATATTCTTTTGTATTGAGTGATTCCAGCCTTTGGGAAAGACGAAGCGACAGCCGTGCTGTGAATGGCTCAGTATAATTTCCATTCAGACCCCAGTTAACGCGACGCTGGTCCTGCTCCCGCAACTGGTTCAGGGTAATGGCGTGTCCCGTCTTGAAAAAAAGATTACTCCCATCGTTGTACTGGCTCAGGTCATTTTGGTAGTAATCCATATTGCCGTTAAAATACAGACTCCTGCCTTTTTTGCGGAACTGCCGGTTAAGGGTGACCTGGTGCCGCATATTAAATCCGTCGGAAGTTGCGTTTTCATCATTCATACCCTGGTTCAGCTGGGGATCAAAATTGGTTCCGGATAGCGAAGAACTGGTAGTGGTGGCTGAGTTGTCGATGAACCCAAACGAAGGCCTGAATTCCAGGGTGGTGAAGGAATCAAGCTTACTTTTCAGGAAAGCCGAAAAACGATGGGAAATCTCACGGCTGACACCGAAACTTTCATTATTTATTGTGAGGGTGGTATCACCCAGGAATTGGCGGGTGTTTGAACGGTTGCCGGTAACGCTACGGTTATTTCCCCAGAAATACTGAATGCCGAGCGTGGATTTGTTGTTTAGCACGGTATTCACGTTAACCCCTGCGCCGCTCGCCGTCTGGATCCCCTGCCCCATACCACCAAAGGAAATATCGTTAATGGCAATCGCGCCGTCTGACCCGATATTGATCGAATTAATATCAGAACGGTTAAACCCACCAATGGTGAAGATATCCTGGAAGCCGAAGCCCGATCGGCTTAGGTTGTTTGAAAACCCAAGCAGGCTGACCTGCAACGTATCACGGAAGAGGTTGGCAATACCACCAGCCTCATACCTGTCGCGGGTTCCGGCACCGGCATACAGCTTTCCGAACCATCCCTGCTTAATACTTTTTTTCAGTTTGAGGTTAATTACCTGTCCCACATCACCCGCTGCCAGGTCAGGGTTTTGCGCCAGCTGTTCTTTGTCATCGGTTACCTGCACCTTGTCGATCAGGTTTGCGGGCAGGTTTTTTGAGGCAATCTTCGGATCACTGCCGAAAAACTCTTTCCCCTCTACCAGCAACCGGTTGACGCGTCGTCCGTTGACCGTGATATTCCCTTCCCGATCCACATCCACCCCGGGCATTTTTTTTAAAAGGTCCTCCACCAGGGCAGTAGGTAATGTTTTGAAAGAAGCCGCGTTGAATTCGATGGTATCCCTGCGCACCACTACCGGCGGGCGTTCAGCCACCACCAGCACATCATCCAGTTCGGTGATACTGGTGCCCATTTTGATCTTGCCAAGATCCAGGTTAGCTGAGTCCGCTGAAAGCGTAAACTCCTTTCGGAATACTTCAAAACCACTGGCACTGATAACAACCCGAAGTTTTGTACCGGCCGGCAGCCCGGGCACACGGAACCGTCCGGTTTCGTCACTAAGCCGGTAAGAAACAACTGTTGTATCGACTGCATCAAAAACAGTGACGGTGGCATAAACAACAGGATTTGCAGATGTGTCTGTCAGCACCCCCTCAATCCTCCCTTTGCCTTGTGCATTGGCATGCAGGCTTATCGAAAAAAAACAGCAAAGGAGAAATGCAGAAATGAACCAGGGCTTCAGGATAGTTATTGGCATGCGTCAAATATAAGGTTGCCTGAATTTGTATACCCGGGAATTTCAAAAACCACCAAGTCGGAGAGACTTTCTAAACTGGTTCTAACCTGTGATGATACCATTGTTAAATGGGAAAGTCGCGCTCCCATAGATGCAGCCCATACTATCTTCACTTCCGGAGGCCACTTTTTAAGAGGCGTTAAAATAAATTTCAATGATGTTTATGATATTACGGCCATGAGCACAGATTGTAAATCCGCCCAATTTGAAAGCCACTTAACTGACGGCGGGAAATGCCGTCTCCACTAAAAAATGAGTAAAGAAGAACACGTCCTGCTCAGCCAGCAAGACACTCCCTCCACATTCTCCAAAATAACCGCATCCACTGCCCCCGGAAGAACCAGCGGAATTCGCTAGCTTTAAAGCCAACAGGCTTCTCCGCGCCCGGCCAATTACCTAACTGTAATTTCCAAACCAATGCCAACGAATCGTTTCCTTCCGCTGGTGGCAGTCCTCGCACTGCTCAGCGTGACAACAATCTCAGCACAAAACACTTCCGACACCCGCCTGCTCTGGCAACCCGCCATCAGCAAGGATCTCATCGCATTCGTATACGCCGATGATATCTGGGTGGCGAATAAGGATGGTTCCAATCCCAAACGCCTGACCGTGAGCCCGGGCACTGAATCGGCGCCACTGTTTTCCCCCGATGGGTCGCAGATCGCTTTCACCGGCCAGTACGATGGCAATACGGATGTATTTGTGATGCCCGTGGGTGGTGGCGTACCAAAACGGCTGACCTGGCACCCCGGCACCGACCTCGCCCTCGATTTTTCACCCGATGGAAAACATATCCTTTTTGCCTCCCAGCGGAATAGTTTTACCAACCGTTTCTCTCAGCTCTATACTGTAGATCTCGCAACCGGCGCGGAAACACAACTGCCGGTCCCGAATGCAGCATGGGCATCTTACAGCCCCGACGGGAAGAGTATCGCCTATACCCCGTTGAGCGATCGTTTTGAACAATGGAAAAATTACCGGGGTGGTACCATGTCGCGGATCTGGTTGTATGATACCAAAACAAACCAGGTGACTGAAATACCAAAAGGTAAAGGCGGAAGTAACGATACCAAACCAGTCTGGAAAGGCAACAAGGTTTTTTTCCGTAGCGACCGCGACGGGGAATTCAATCTCTACAGTTACGACCCCGCGAGTAAATCCGTGGCTGCACTTACCAAATACAATGATTTCCCCGTGTCAAGTCTTGAAGGGAACAATGACCAGATTATCTACGCCCAGGCAGGATACCTGCATACATACGATATAACGGCCAACAAGCATACACGGCTGAAAGTACCGATCGCCACAGACCTGATTGACCAGCGCCCCCGGTTTGTAAAAGGTGACCAGTACATCCGCAATGGTGATATCTCACCTTCCGGCGCGCGACTGGTCCTGGATTTCCGGGGTGAAATCGTTACCGTGCCCACACAAAAAGGTGATGTAATGAATATCACCAACACGCCCGGGGTACACGAACAATCTCCCGCCTGGTCACCGAATGGAAAATCTATCGCTTACTTCAGCGATGCGTCCGGTGAATATGCTTTACATATCCGCAACCAGGATGGCAGCGGCGATGCAAAAGCAATTGAACTGAAAGGATCCGGATTTTATTCTTCGATTCACTGGTCGCCCGACAGCAAACGCGTGGCCTATGTTGACAACGGCCGCGTCCTTTACACCACAGAAATCGCATCGGGCAAAACCACGAAGATCGCCGAAGATGAACATTTCACTCCCGGTACATTCCGTGAGTTGTTTGGGTCCTGGTCGTTTGACGGAAACATGGTTGCCTACACTATCCTTACCCGTACCAATTTTGAACGGGCCTATGTGTATTCGATCAGTGAGGGCAAATCCTATCCCGTGAGTGACGGACTCTCCAGCGCAAGTGAACCGGTGTTTGACCCCAGCGGAAAATACCTTTACCTGATCGCCAGTACAGACGCAGGCCCGGTACTGAACTGGTTTGACCAGTCAAGTAATGACATGGAACAAACCAATTCCATTTACCTGGTTACCCTCCAGAAAAAAACAGCCTCTCCATTTTCGAAAGAGAATGACCTGGAAGAGGTAGCAAAGGATACAGTGGCCACCAAACCAGGTGCAAAAGCAGACACAACCAAAGGCAGGCAGTCCATCGACTGGGATGGCATCGAAAACAGGATCGTTCCGCTGCCATTACCGCCGGGCCGGTATCGCTCACTCGCATTGGTGAAGGAAGGCGAGCTGTTTTACCTTTCTGCAGCCGCTCACGAAAGCAACCCCACCACCCTTCATCTCTATAGCCTTAAAAAAAGAAAGGATGAAAACATCCTGCCCACCGATGGCTTTATGATCTCGGCAAAGGGCGAGAAAATCCTTTTCGCCAGCAATGGCAAATGGGCAACGGTCGCCACCGGCCAGAAACCGGGACCCGATGCAATGGTCAATACAAGCGGCATCCAGGTAAAAATTTCACCAAAGGAAGAATGGAAAAATATCTTTTATGAAGCATGGCGGGTTAACCGCGATTTTTTCTATGATCCAAAAATGCATGGGGTAGACTGGACAGCCATGAAAAAGAAATACGAAGTCCTGCTGCCGGATGTTGTCACACCAAACGACCTGTACCGCATGATGCAATGGATGTTCAGTGAACTCACCGTTGGCCATCACCGCTTTGACGTAACGGGCGACAGGCGCGTGAGCCTGGATTTTGTACCGGGTGGCCTGCTCGGCGCCGACTACGAAACAAAAAACAACCGCTACCGTATCAAAAAAATCTACGGCGGGTTGAACTGGACCCCGGATCTCCGCTCACCACTCACTGAACCGGGCGTAGATGCCAGGGTGGGCGATTACATCCTCGAAGTAAACGGCGAGGAAGTGACGGCAGATAAAAACTTCTATAGCTTCTTTGAAAATACCGCAGGTAAAATCGTTACCATTAAACTCGCGTCCTCACCCGATGGCAGCAATTCCCGTGTAGTGAAAGTGGTGCCCGTGGGAAATGAAAGCGCGCTGCGTAACCGCGACTGGGTAGAAGGAAACCTGAAGAAAGTGACAGAAGCCACGAACGGACAGGTTGCTTATGTTTATGTACCCAATACCGGTGGCGGTGGTCACGAATATTTCAAACGCTATTTCTTCCCGCAGGCAGACAGGGCGGCTATCATCATTGATGAGCGCTTCAACGGCGGCGGGCAGCTGGCCGACTACTATATTGATATCCTGAAACGTCCGGCGCAGTCCTACTGGAGATACAGGTATGGTAAAGACCAGAAGGCCCCGAATGCATCGATCCAGGGTCCAAAAGTGATGCTCATTGACGAAACAGCCGGGTCAGGCGGCGACTACCTTCCCTATCTTTTCCGCCAGGCGAAACTCGGTACACTGGTAGGTAAGACCACCTGGGGCGGACTCGTTGGTGTGCTTGGTTTCCCCGAGTTCATCGATGGTGGGGTGGTAACAGCACCCAACCTCGCATTCTATGATGAAAAAGGTTTCGGGATCGAGAACGTGGGCACACCACCCGATGTGGAAGTAGAACAATGGCCTGCAGATGTGATTGCCGGACATGACCCACAGCTGGAAAAAGCCATCCAGATTATCATTGAAGAGCTGAAGAAAAACCCAGTAAAAAAAATGGTGGAACCAAAAGCACCAGTGAGGGCACGGCAGTAAGATTGTTTTTCATAAAAAAGCCGGAGGGGAAAAAATTCTCCCTCCGGCTTTTTTTATTTTGTACCCGTGGCAGACCCCCTATCGTTTTATAAATTTCATCCGTTCGCTTTTATCACCGTCCATTTCAACCAGGTACCAGCCGGAAGGCAGTGACTGCACATCCAGCTCAACGGTGCCGGTATTGCCGGCGAGGGTCCTGCGA
>SEAD01000240.1 GCA_004173355.1 Chitinophagaceae bacterium
ATTTTGTCAGAGAGTTTCAGTTTGTAATAGGCCAGTGCATTCACGGTAATTTTATTACCATACCGGTAGTCAAATTTATTGCGTGTGTTCAGTTTCCACGAGCCATTGATATTCAGTCCCGCATCCTGCAGGCGCAGGTCATACATCAGGTGTGCTGAAAAGTCAACACTGCCCGTCCCGAGCTGGAAAGTGTTCTGCGTACTTTCGCTGATGCTCTTTTCTTCGGGATTGTATTTCCCCGCAGGGGCCTTGATACCTGCGCCGATCCACAGGGATTGTGCGAGCAGTCTGGCGCCGGCTGTATGCTGGTTGCTGAACAGCTGGTAGTAACCGACCAGGCTGATATCGCCGATGCCGGATTGCCTGTAATGCCCGGTCCCGTTTTCACGATCCATAAAATTAACCGGCACAAAACCCGCGATGCGGAATCGCGTGCCGATATTGACTGCGCCCCATAGTTCCGCCACGCGGAATGTCTCCCGGCTGGTCAGGTAAGTGGATGATCCGCCTGGACCGAGATGGGACACGAGACCGTTCTGCGAATACCGGAGACTGATGAATCGTTTGTGGAATCCCGGTAGCAATCCCATGTAACCACCGCCCACACCCGATCCGCAGATATCGCAGGCGAAGCTGCTGATGGAGCTGATCAGCAGAAGTAGCAAGACAACTATTTTCCTGGTCATTGTTCGGAGAGTTTTGAGTCCCTCAGGAATGTCGGATCATTGAGGGTGTTGAGGAATTGCAGGAGGTCTGCTTTCTGTGCGTCCGTCATAGCGATGCCATTCGCCAGCAGCGGATCAAGATTGGGCGTCTGCCTGATGCCGCTGCGATAATGATCCAGCACGGCATCGAGTGTGATAAACCGGCCGTCGTGCATATAGGGAGCGGTATGCGAAAGATTCCGGAGGCTGGGTACCTTGAATTTATAGCGGTCGGTTTCGTTGAGTGTGACTTCATAGCGTCCCTGGTCATTGTTGATTCCCGTTGCGATCCCGTTGTTGCGGAATGAATAATCCGTGATCAGCGGTTCCCTGTGACAGGCAGTGCAGTTTGCCTGGAAGAAAATATAACCCCGTTGTTCCGCATCGCTGAACCGGGGGCCCTGGTTGCGTTGCACACTGTCGTATTTTGAATTGGAACTGATGCAGAGCAGCATGAACTGCGAAAGTGCTTTCATCGTGCGGGTGGTGTTGATGGCCGTATCACCAAATGCTTTTTTATACATCGCGGCATAGGCGGGCAGGGTACGGAGTTTAGCCAGCGCATTTTCGATGGTCTCGTCCATTTCTTCATGTGCTGTGATCGGCACGATTGGCTGCAGGTCGAGGTCAAACACGCCGCCATCCCACATGAATGTATTCATCCATGCAAGGTTCATGATCGGTGGTGAGTTGCGACGGCCGAGACGGTCATCAATCCCGTGGCTCACTTCGTGTCCGTGCTGGGTAAAAGCCGCCGACTGGATATGGCAACTCCCGCATGAAACCGTGTTGTTGCGCGAGAAGCGTGGTTCGTAGAACAATTTCCGCCCGAGTTCGAAACCGGCCTGCGAGATTTTGTTGTCACGGAAGCGGTACACTGGTGCCGGGAAGTTGGCCGGCTGCAGGAAGCCCCCGAATCGTTCGAGGACTTCCTTGCTGCAGGCCACCAGCGTGAACAGTGAAAGGATTGTCATCCATATTTTACTGTTCATGTGTATTAGTTTTCGGTATGGTCATGGTAAAACATGTTGACGTAATTGTTGGCTACCGTTACGCTGGCCTCGCCAAACATCACTGAAGGGTTTGCGGCAATGCTGATGTTATTGCTGCCGTTGAGTGCTTTCAGGATATCTACCATGAGATGGATATTGGAATTCCGTCCACTCCTGGCCAGGGCATTACCCGATGCGGAAAGATCGATGGTTACGGTTTTTACATTGTTCAGCGTTGGTGCCGAGTAACCACCAAAGCCCCCGATATGGAAACGGAATTTCCGCTGGCCGGTCGGATCTACCGGGGCGGCGGGTGATGTGCCTTCCATTTTGAAGAAGATGTAGCCACTGTTCCAGCCCCAGTACATCCCGTCTTCCATACCCGCCGATGGATCCAGTACGCCGGTCCGTTTGCTGATGTCCATGGTGTTGCGCAGACTATCGACCCCGATCACAAAACTCAGCTGGTTGTAATCGCCGGCTGGTGCCTTGAACCGTGCAAAACGGGTGGCCGGATCGTTTTCCTTGATGAGGAAATAGCTGCTGTCGGGGTTAACCGCGAATTCGGTGCCATCTGTTTTCCGCAGTTTGATATTGCTGATAAAATACTGCAGTCTGGATACGGTAAACTGTTCGCCTGCTGCGTTGGTATAGCTGACGGCATCGAGGAAGAGGTTTTGCCCGCCCACGATATTGTCAAATTCCACCGACATATCCGTCAGTTGCCCATCGTTGTTTTTGGTTGTTCTGTCTTTGGAGCAGGATACGATTGACGCGGAGGTGATGAGTGCTATAATGCTGTAATGTATAAGATTCATATCTCGATTTAAGATTGGTTGAAGTTGTGGTAATGGACAGGCATGCCTTTCCCGTTCGCATTGGCGGGTTGTTTTTTTAACCGTGTTGGTTAAGTTTCCGCTAATGGCGTGCATGGATGTTTCTATGACAGGTTGTTGTCTGCGTTACTGCATGGACAAACAGTGCATAACTGCCGGATAGGTGTCTACTGCAGGGTTTGGAATGGCCCGTTACTAAACACATTCAGGAATCATGATGGAAAATCCTAAACGAAATTGGGAGGATGGAACAGTGAACTGGCGCGGCTTACAGGGGATCCGATGGTTGATTGCACAAACCGGTCGGCCTGGCTGGTCTCAATGCCCTGAAAGCTGGTGGTGAAGAAGGATCTGGAAGAAATGATATCACCCTTCGCCGTGAGTTTCAGCTCGGGTGCCTGGCCGCGTTCCTTTTTTTCCTGTTCGAGCATGCGTTTCATCAACACGCATTTTCCGTCGCAATGGAGTTGCGGGCGTGCCTTGTTTTCACAACGCGCGATGTACGCTTTTTTCTCGATAAGGTAATTGAGATAGCTCCAGCCCTGGTTGAAGGTCTGGCCCAGCATGGCAAAAAGTAATATGGATGCCAGTATTCTTTGCACGATGCGACAAAGGTAACTTCCGGGTTTGATATATGGTTGGAACGTTTATAAAATAATAATCCGGAGGATTTCACCTGAGGGTAAAATATTCATGGATGGATACCTGCGTTTCCGCACCATTAAGGTTTCTATAGCTGCCGTCGAAGTCAATCTTCCAGCGCAAACCGTCCAGCTTTTTTCCACGGAGCAGTCCCCTGGTAAAATAGTTTGCCCGGGAGTTCATATACCAGACTGACTTTACTTCATTTATTAAGGTCCTGCCGATCGCGGTATCCCTGTATTCAAATTCCTCCAGTCCCGGATGTATCATAAACCGGATCCAGGATTTGCCCCCTGAATCCATGATATCTTCACAGGCTTCGTAGCTGTGTTCGAACGTAAACAGCTGGTTGGTGCCCGGTTGCACATTTACAAAACCCATGGTATCACCTTCTGCTACGAGAAAAGATTCGTCCATCGTCTGACCCCTTTCCCAGGTATAGGTCTTTTTTTCCGGTGTGCATCTCCTGTCCGTTTCTTTATCGCAACCCTGGATTAAAATGCAGGACAACAGCAATACCAACATCCTCACACCTTTTTTTCGGGTTGACAACGGGGGATAAAAGATCGTTGCATGGTGATGCCGGGTCCGTCAATACTCCCACCTCACAAATGCTTCCATCGCTGCGTAGTGAGTGAGTCCCAGATCCGCATACAACTTCGCGGTCGCTGCATTCCGTTCCTCCGCCCGTTGCCAGAACTCGCGGCTGTCGTTGCCCTGGAAGGGCACCATGTCTTTTTGCGACTGGTGGATGAAGATGCCGAAGCGTTTTTTCATCACCTGGTCCGGACTCATCGGGATCGCCATCTCGATTTCCTCGATCCCCCATTCCTGCC
>SEAD01000241.1 GCA_004173355.1 Chitinophagaceae bacterium
TCAGTGGGATCGTTTTCGGCTACAGGGCAATGCCAGTCTTCAAAAGGCACATTCCATTTTTTGATTTCATCCGGATTATTCCATGCGTTCCAGCAATGTTCAACCGGTGCATGCACCAGTAGTTCGATTGTAATTGGTTCCAGCATATCGTTACAATTTTGGGATGGCAAATAAAACCTTTCACTGTCAAGTTAGTGAAAAATGATTGTCGCCCGGACGTCTAAAGCAGTTTTTTAGCTCCTTCAGCTGAAAGTTCCTGGCTGCTGAACCTCAGGATTACATGCTTGCCACCTGAATGTTCGGCAATATCACGCAGAGCGCGCTCCTCGATCTGGCTGGCACCACCCTCAAGATCCTCCATCTGCTGGATTAGCATGCGCAATCCATGCCACCCATACCACGCTGGCAGGGGGAAAAGGCTTTTGACCATGGCGGGACATATGGACAAAAGCATACCCACATTGCCAAGCACTGATCTGGGACTGGAAAATTTTATATCGGGAGAACTACTTATGCTTTCACCGGTGTCAAGATTGGTGACTGTTACTTTATCCCTGAATATCCTGAGATAGACGTATTTCTTTTTAAACATGATATTGAATTGGTAAGGTCTATTTAAGTTTAGCTGACGGTGACTTCATTCAGGATCGGCCGGATCAGATTGTACCGAACCAATGGAATCTACCTCGTCCAGTATTTTTTCTTTCTCAATCAAGCGCATTTCGCGTCGCATAAAAAGTATTATGCCCAGCGCAACGATATTTACCCCAACTGATCTTGCAGCCTGGTCGCCGCCGATGATGAGGGAGTAAGAAGACAACATTACCCCAAAGCTAGGGCTGATACCGTCAGTGGTATCAAGATGGACGAGTAATGCCCCACCTGAAATAAACGTGTAGGAAATGACCGGACCGGCCAGGGTCACCAGTTGAAGGCCCTGGTTGATGATGGTGAGCCGCAGCGAATTCTTCCCGCGGTTCCATAACATGATACCAGTATAAATAGAAAAAACATAAAACATAAAAGGAAGCAGTACAAGTACCCAATACACCGGTTCAATCGACCAGAGCTGCGTAACCAACCGGATGCTCAGAAAGATCCCGCCAAGTCCCCCGAGCACCTGGTAAACAGCGAGCCCCTTCAGATGCTGGATGTATTTGTCTTTTGTCATAATGGCTCTATGCTGATCAGATGCTGGTTTTAAATTAATTTTTGATGGCAGTCCGGCATCGCGATCCCATGCGCTTAAATTATATAAAAAATAACCGCCTCTTCCTCCCGCGCAGCCGCGGCAAAAAAGTCTTTGAGGTTATCAAAAAAACCAAGCACTTCGTCAATCATGATCCCTTCTGCCCAGCCAAGCGGATAGATTCCCTTTTCTTCCATCAGGTCAGGGTCGTAGCGGTCATACAGTTCATCCCGGTCAAGGGTTGAAAGCTCCTTGCTGATAGACAATACTTCCTCCGGATTTACATACCGCGCGGGACCATAACCTGCGAGGTCCTGTTCCTCATCGATGATCCGTTCGCTGTTGAAGATCTTTGCCAGCCCGCCTTTCGGGTCATCGTCCAGCCCTTCGCCCGTGAGCAGGAAGAGCAATCCCTCCCAGGCCCATTCCACCGGGACAAATGCCGGATCACCGTGATAAAATGCATCGATCCGTTCCTCCAGCAATGTGCTGTTGCGGATATAGGTCCGTAATTCATCGGTATAAATTCTCAGGAAAAAACCGGTCATACTCGTGTATTTAAGATTCTTTATCGCCTGCCGGCGGGACTGCAATTTCCTTTTTTTGCAGCAAATCCAGAATTCGGTTCCGCTCGCCGATTATCAGCAGCGCGAGCAAAATCCGCAAGCCGGAGATGATAATAGGCGACCAGTCTGGTTCATGATCCCCAAAAAACCTGACAACATTGAACCTTTCATATATCCGCTGGATAAGATCAGGCAATTCCAGAAATAAGATAATCGCTCCGGTAACGATGAGCGCAATCCGTAAGACTGATTCCATCGAGATATTCAATTCCAGTTTCTCCTCCTTGAAGTGCTGATCAAGCGCGAACCTGGTTACCAGCTCACCCGGTTTAAACAATAACCAATAGCAAACCCAGAGAATTACACCGAAACTTAAAAGCGTTACCAGTATAGGAGCCAGCGCATCACCGAGGGTCAGGGTAAGCATGGAGAATATCTGGTAGATAGCAAGCGTACCTTGGGTTACGAGGCTTTGCAATAAAAAAATCCCAAAAACTTTTAAAATGATAATGAACAGCGATCGTGGTGTCATGGTTGGTGGTTTATTAAAATATCTCCAGTTTCTCCGACCAATGAAGTAGCGAAGGCAAACTGGTCCTGCTGAATTCAATGTGTAAAACGCGCCGCCGCTGCTGGTTGGTTGTCCGGCCCGATGCATGCAGCAGCAATGGCCGCATGATCATCACCCCACCCGCAGGTACTTCACAGGTGTCTTCGGTTTCCACAGACCAGTCGATGGCCTCTGCGCGGTACTCTCCTTTCCGGTGTGAGCCGGGCACTACTTTTAACGCCCCGTTTTCCGGACCGGCATCATCCAGATGAATCCGGATGGTGAAGTTATCTTCCAGCACCGGCATGGGTGGCTGCACGGCAAACTGGTCCTGCTTGACCGTCCACGGACCGTAGCCGTCTATATTCACTTTTTCCCCGACGGAAATGGTCAGGTCCTGGTGGTAGGCCACAAACCAGTTGGAGGCAGCGGGTTTGTCAAAATAAATTGACTTGACCACAAAATAGCCGTTGCCAAAAAGGCGAGTGGTGATATCCGCCAGGCGGCTGGTGAAAATCGCGGGTGCAGCCTCCGGTACCTGCTTCAGGAATTGCCGGATAGCAAAAAGGTCTTTTGATTTGCGGAAAAGCGGACTCTCCTGCCCGGCCGCGTTTATAACGTCATCAATCTCCCCTACCTCCGATGGGCTATACACGGAAGGGATGATGCAATATCCTTTGTGGAGGAGGGAATCATGGAAATCCATATCAGCTCCCGACTTTTTCGATGGGGCGGAACCGGAGAGCGCTCCAGGTCGCGTCGATGGAAATGGCTGCTACGGTCGTGATCCCCGATTGCTCGCCGGTGACCCGGAGTATATCACGATTGATATCCGACTTGATTTTCGATGTGCCTTTCGGGTAGGCAAACCACAGCACACTATCCGGTTCTACCAGCTTCAGCTGTTTACCGAGGAACTGCGTAAATTCTTTGGCGTTGTTTACAAACACCAGGGTGTTGGCGCTCGTGCCTTTATTCGGGAGACCGGACTGCAATCCTTCCTTCTGAAAACTGGCGGCCAGTTCTGCCGGGGCGTTGACAACAACAGCCGGTCCACGGAACTTTAATTTCCTGATGACTTCCTGCATGTGATGGAATTAGGAATCAATATTAAACATTTACTGAGGATTAATTCCGGATGGCAATTGCTTTTCAAAGCAAACACTATTTTCGACGTTCCAGTAGTTGCCAAAATTCGGGATGATATGGAACCCGGATTTTTTATAAAGTGCAATTGCTTCCGGCTGGCGTTTACCCGTCTCCAGCCGGAGGAGACTGAATCCAAGGTCCCCAGCCCAGGTTTCCAGCTCCTGCAGTATGGCCGAGGCCAGCCCAGATCCGCGTGCTTCCGGCCTGACATACATTCTCTTTATTTCGACAGAGCTATCATCCAGTGCCCTGAAGGCGCCTGAACCAACGGGCAAATTATTTTTGTAAATGACTACACAGGTAGGCAGGTTAGCCGTCTTGTTGAGTTGGGCGTAAAAAACATGGTCGTCGCCATCCCTTACAGCAAGTTCTGCGTCCAGCTCGGCAACAAGACTCAGGAAATCCGGATCATCGGAATCCGTGCGTTTAATGTAAGGGTCCATACCCAAATGTAATTATTTCCCTGATTCATGGTCTGGGGATCAAAGCTTGTAGCCACTAAAGCTTTGACCGTAGTCTTTTTTCCAGGTGGCCGTCTCCGTTTTTATC
>SEAD01000103.1 GCA_004173355.1 Chitinophagaceae bacterium
GTGTTACTGGATCACGGTAGGATACCAGCAGTGCAAAAAGACGGTCGGCGCCGCTCACTCCCCGGCATTCGGTAAACAGTTTTTTATCCAGCGATTGGGTAGCGATGGAAAAACGATAGGATGCTTCGTATTCGCGCGGCCTCAGCGTTTTCATATAATACAACAGGAGATCCTGCATCGGACGCAGGTTGTAGACCTGCTGGCTGGTGAAGTCTTTTGTGTTATTGCCGAGACCGACAATCAGTTTATCATTCAGTTTTTCCGCATGACATTGCAGGCAGTTCGGAGCTACGATGGTCTGTCCATTGGCCGCGGTACTGAAATTGAAATCATAACCCAGGCGGGGATCATGCCCCTTGAGATACCCAATATTTTTTTTCCCGAAACCTGCTTTATAGAGATAGTAAGGGAGACCACTTTTTATATATTCCGCCGACATGATGTACTCGTACCCTTTCAGCGGATCGCCTGTGCGTTGTGCGGTTGCAGGGATATTTTCGGATAAAAGGGGGCCTGAATCCAGGAATCCCGCTGCATAGATGCAGACACTTGTCAATATGGTCAGCAGGAAAAACTTTTTCATAGCGGGGCCGTGTAAAGTTAAGCCGGAAATATCACTTCCCGTACTGGCGGAGCAGCGCCTGCAGGTCTTCGAGGGTGTTTATTTCTTCCGGTTTTTTGTCCTTCCGCCAGCGGCTGATCCGCGGGAAACGCAGCGCCACACCCGATTTATGGCGGTTGCTCGCAGCGATGCCTTCAAAAGCGATTTCAAACACGAGCTGGGGCTTGACCGTACGCACCGGTCCGAACTTTTCAATCGAATTACGCTTTACAAAATTGTCTACTTCGTTGAATTCCTTGTCAGTCAGTCCCGAGTAGGCCTTGGTAAAACTCACCAGTTTCTCCCCATCCTGCACGGCAAATGTATAATCGGTGTAAAGGTTACTCCTGCGTCCGCTTCCTTTCTGGGCATAGATCATCACTGCATCAATCACCAGCGGATCGATTTTCCATTTCCACCAGTCGCCCCGTTTTCGGCCGACCTGGTAGGCGGATGATTTCCGTTTGAGCATCAGCCCTTCAGCCCCGCGTTCCCTTGATTCCGTACGCAGTGCAGTCAGCTCGTCCCAGTCTGAAAACCCGATCAGGGGGGAAATCAGCAGGACCGGGTGGTTGACGCCGGCAAACACTTCTTCCAGGAGTTGCCGCCGTTCGGCCATGGGTTTTCCCCGCTGGTCTTCATAATTGTATTCGAGGATATCGTACAGGAAGAAACTCATGGGTGCTTCCATCAGTTGTTTCTTGCTGATGTTTTTGCGTCCGATCCTTGTCTGCAGTACTGCGAAGGGTAATGGCCGTCCATTTTCCGAAGGGATGATTTCACCATCCAGTACGATACCGTCCGGAAGCAGTTCTTTCAGCACTTCGTATTCCGGGAACTTATCGGTCAGCAGCTCTTCACCGCGGCTCCACACAAACAGTTCATTATTGCGTTTGATGAGCTGGCCCCTGATACCATCCCATTTCCATTCTGCCTGCCAGTCGGCAGGTTCGCCGAGTGACAGCGGGCCGTCTTCCAGTGCATACGCGAGGTAGAAGGGGTATGGTTTGGAAAAATCAGATTCGGTGCCTGAGCCGGTCAGCAGTTCATCAAATGAAATGGCCGATGGATCCCAGTTGCCACTGATGCGGTGGGCGATGATGTTTGGTTCGAGGTTTACTGTTTTGGCCAGCGCATTCACCATGAGTTTCTGGGATACACCAATACGGAAGGCGCCTGAAAGCAGTTTATTAAACACGAATCGTTCGGTCAGCGTACCCAGTTCCCGCCAGGAGCGGATCATGAATTCTTTTTTCTCCTCCTCGTTTGCTTTCTCCATCTCGCGGAAGCGTTCGATGTAATAGTATAGCGGGCGGTGAACACCGGGGATGGTCAGTTCATCCGGAAACAGCAATGCCACCGTTTCGGACAGGTCGCCAACGGTATGGTAACTTTCTTCGAATACCCATAGCGGGAGGCTGATCAGTTCGGCGCACCATTTTGAAATGAGTGCCCCGCTGATGGTGCGACGCGGCCGCCGGCCGCTGAACAGTGCAATGACCCAAACCTTGTCCTTGTCGTTTGCGTTCTGGAAATATTCAACAAGGGCTTTTAGTTTATCGTTGGTTTTAGTACTCGTGCCCAGCACATTTACGAGCGCGGAGAACTGTTCCATGCCCAGTTCTTCCGGATGCGCAGGTGCGTTGTTATGTTCAGTGGTACTGCTCATAAATTGTTTTCGCCATTGTTGATTTGCTCCCCTTCTGATTCAGGGGCCTCCGCTTCGATTCCTTCAGGACCATCTGCCTGTTTTATTTCGCTGGTCTCTTCATCTTCGGTGCCATATTCTGTTTTGACTTCAGCTGATTCAATACCCAGTTCATTCAGGTACCGGCTGAAAGCAGACTGGAAGCCATGCGTCACAAAGACCTTCTGTGCACCGGTTGCCTTTATTGCCTGCAGCAGTCCGTCCCAGTCAGCATGGTCACTCAATGCAAATCCCGCATCCGCATTCCGCCTGCGCCGGTTTCCCCGCACCTGCATCCAGCCGCTGCACACGCCCACATTGAAGGGCGAAAACTTTTTTATCCAGGGCGTTCCGTCTGCGCTGCCGGGTGCAATCACAACATTGCCCTTATATAATTCTTTCGGGGTATCCTGTGCCACCCTTTCGGCAAACGGAAGTTTCCATCCAGCATTTACCAGGGTCTGGTGTACATTGTATACTGCGCCATGCAGGAAGATCGGCAGGCCGGTGGCTTCGATACAGGGCAACAGGCGTTGTGCTTTTCCCAGGCTGTAAGCCATAAGGATGGAGGTTTTCCCGGCCTCATGGTTTTCCCGGATCCAGTTGCCGATATTGCTGAAGATCTCAGCCTGAGGTTTCCATTTATAGATGGGCAGGCCAAATGTTGATTCCGTAATAAAAGTATCGCACTGCACCGGTTCAAACTGTCCGCTGATCCCATCGTCTTCCGTCTTATAGTCGCCGCTTACCACCCATACTTCGCCTTTGTATTCCACCCGTACCTGTGAGGAGCCGATGATATGTCCGGCCGGGTGCAGACTGACTTTCACGCCATCCAGCCATACCGGTTCGTTCCACTCCAGTGACTCGATCGGGTAATCACCCAGACGCAACTCCAGTAAAGGTTTTGTAAAATGATGGCAAAGGTATGCCTTGCTTCCGGGCCTGGCGTGGTCACTGTGTGCATGGGTGATCACGGCCTTATCAACAGGCTTCCATGGATCAATATAAAAATTGCCTGCGCTGCAGTATAGTCCCCGGTCTGTAAACTGTATAAGCTGTGATGCCATCAACATCAATACATCAGTTTTCATGCCTAATCCGGGTGACGGTAGGCGGGTCGGAAAACTGAGCGTTCACCTTTTTTCCAAACCCAAAGCTGTCTGCGGATTTTTATCCAGTGGGAAGAAGAAACAACTTAATCCCGCAACGACGGCATTAGGCCGGTGGCCGGCACGATATAACAATCCCCCAATCCCTCACCGGCCAGCGGGCGGAGCCGGAGTGCGGGATTAATTGTTTCGCTCTCCAACCTGCACCAGTAAAAAATCAGTAAACAGCTTTAATCAACCCATCCTGCCACTTGAGGAAATACAACTTCTTATTTTCAAAATAATCAAGCGTGGCAGTACGCTTGTTGATCACCGGCTGCACATCATAATCCGTAAACACCCGATGCTGTTTGTTACCCAGGTTGGATGCGATATCCTGTTTGTATTGCGCAAGCAGTTTGGCATATTTCCAGGTGACCTCATAGCCACGGAACACCATATCGCTTGGGCGGGCATACATGTAGGTACTGAAATGTGTCAGGATTGCCTGGCTGACCTTGTCGGTCTTGGCATTATAGAAAGGGGTACTGTAGATGATTTCCGGTCCCTTGAATTCCGGACGGGTGAATTCGCGGATACCATCCCAGGTGGGCATACCCAGGATCGTAAGCGGATACCGCTTGTAGATAGAAGCCAGTTGTGCACTGAGGCGGCGGCCGAAATTCATATCCAGGCTGCCGGCAACACAGAGGCTTTTCTTCGTGGAATCAAGATGGGCACGCAGCTGGTTTACATTGAAACTATCGGGAAGTTCCACGTATTTAAATTTCAGCGGAGTGGCAGTAGTACTTTTGCTGTATTCTTCCAGCAGGTTTTTTACCATGTCATCGGATGCACCTTTCCTGCGGAACACGATGATCGGTGTAGCTGCAAAATATTTCTGTGCATACTGGTAGATGCCTTCGCACTGTGTTTTGAGAGTGGGGTTCAGCAACACGAAATAGGGATTACCGGCGGCACCTGCATCATTGGGTACGGTTGTATTGATGACCGGGATATTATTTTTCAACCCGAAGTCAGCGAAGCTGCGAACCTCACTGGCACTGCAATGCGCGATTACCAGGTCCATATCCGCCATAATGGGTTTGGCGAGTTGTTCCTGCAGGTTTTCCGACGAGGAGCGGGTGTCATAGATAAACATTTCCAGTTCCGCCCCTTCCTCATTGAGTGAGTCGATGGCCAGCTGTACGCCTTCGTAAAACTCGAGACCGGGATTGATAAATTTCGGGAAGGTATTTTTCGGGTACCGGTAGCTGTTGCTTCCGTCAAAAGCTGAGTCAAGGTACAGCGGTGCAAAGACAGCAATTTTCTGTTTCTGCGCGGCCAGTTCTGATGCAGGCGCGAAGGCGAGACAACCCAGGGTGATCAGGTAAATGAACACACTGGCAGGACGTTGGAGATGTTTGTGCATAATATAGCTTATTCCCATTCAATAGTAGCCGGGGGCTTACTGCTGATATCATATACAACGCGGTTGATACCCCGCACATTGTTGATGATTTCATTTGATACATCAGCCAGGAAGCCGTAGGGGAGGTGGGCCCAGTCCGCCGTCATTCCATCCACACTGGTCACCGCGCGAAGCGCCACGGTGAACTCATAGGTACGTTCATCCCCCATCACCCCCACACTTTTAACCGGAAGCAAGATGGCTCCGGCCTGCCAGACAGTTGCATAGAGGTTATGTTCTTTCAGCATACGGGTATAGATATGGTCTGCACGCTGCAGCAGGTCCACTTTCTCAGCTGTGATTTCGCCAAGGATCCGGATCGCAAGACCCGGTCCGGGAAACGGATGGCGTTCGATCATTTCCGCAGGGATACCAAGTTCACGTCCCACTTTGCGCACTTCATCCTTGAAAAGGGAACGCAGGGGTTCCACCAGTCCGAGATGCATTTTCTCCGGCAATCCGCCCACATTGTGGTGCGATTTGATGGTCACTGACGGGCCATGCACTGATACGCTCTCGATCACATCGGGATAAATAGTGCCCTGGCCAAGGAGTTCAACCCCCTGGATTTTTGCCGCTTCTTCCTGGAAAATATCGATGAACAGGCCACCAATGACTTTACGTTTGGCTTCAGGGTCGGTTTTATCAGCCAGCTGGTCATAAAACCGTTGACGCGCGTCGATACCTTTTACATTCAGGCCAATTTTTGCATAAGTGTCCAGGACCGACTGGAACTCATCTTTCCGTAACACTCCATTGTCCACGAAAATACCATAGAGCCTGTCGCCGATCGCGCGATGGATCAGGGTTGCCGCCACCGTGCTATCCACGCCGCCACTGAGGGCCATCACTACTTTGCGGTCGCCCACTTTCGCCTTGATATCATTGACGGTATCGGTGATAAAATGCGCCGGCGTCCAGTCCTGTGTGCATCCGCAGATATTCACGAGGAAGTTGGCCAGTATTTTTTTGCCTTCAAGTGAATGGTATACTTCGGGGTGGAACTGCACCCCATAAAGGGCTTTGGATGAATCGGAGGGTTGTTTGCGGAAGGCCGCTACCGGTATGCTTTCCGTGTTGGCCAGCAATTCAAAACCGGCCGGCAGCTCCTTGATGGTGTCGCTGTGACTCATCCATACCTGGCTATGGGCCGATACGTCTTTGAGCAGTGATCCTGGTTCAGAGATCTGCAGGAGGGCACGTCCGTATTCGCGTTTGTTGCTTTTGGCTACCAGTCCGCCGAATTTTTTTGCGGTGAGCTGCGCACCATAACACACACCCAGGACCGGCACCTTTTCGATGAAAGAAGCGATATCCACGTCCGGGGCATTTTCTTCATTGACCGAAAAGGGTGAGCCGGATAAAATAACCCCTTTGACACCTGGATCAAACTCAATCGCCTTTGAAAAAGGCTGTATTTCACAATAAACATTGGCTTCGCGTACTGCCCTGGCTATCAACTGCGTATATTGGGAGCCAAAATCAAGAATGATGATCTTTTCGGTCATAGTGCTGCGAAGGTAAAAAACTGTTGGCAGTAAAAAGAGGGGATTTTGCAGCGTGATTCCCCTGTTTTACTGTAACCCGGCAACAGATCCCGTAGTCTAATCAATAAATATGGATAATTTTAAATCACAACCAGAAAATATATGAAACGTTACTTTTTGATTGCCATCCTGACCATCGCCCTGCTGCCTTCCTGCCGCCTCATGTCGCGCAACAGCGTCCGGGGAGACGGCAACGTGGTAAACCAGACCCGCAATATTTCCAACTTCTCCGGCGTGGAAGCCGGCGGGGCCGTGGATGTATATCTCAGCACCGACAGTGGTTACAGTGTGCGGGTGGAAGCGGACCAGAACCTGCAGGAATACATAGAAGTCTATCTCGACGGCGGCACCCTCCGCATCAGGAATGCCAACAACACCAGCGTGGAGCCAAGCCGTCCGATCAAGGTTTATGTCAGCGCGCCGAATCTTGAGAAACTGGGAGCATCCGGTGCCAGCAATATTTATGGTTCGGGGAAAATCACCACCAGCCGTGAAATGGACATCGATCTCAGCGGCGCCAGCCGGATCCGGGCAGAGATCAAATCTCCCAGGGTTACTGTGGAGATGAGCGGTGCGTGCAGTGCCGAACTGAAAGGCGAAACCCGTGACCTGTCCATCGAAGCGTCCGGTTCTTCCGACCTCAAAGCATTTGATCTCCTGGCGGAAAATGTTGACATCGATATCTCCGGTGCCGGTTCTGTGGAAGTGTATGCAAGCGTTAAACTCAATGCCGGCGCCAGCGGCGCATCGAATATCCGTTACAAGGGTACCGCGTCGGTCAGTACCGATATCAGTGGTGCCGGTTCGGTGAAAAAAGCAGAATAACCCAACGGGATTGTGCCCCTGCACATCTACCCGATATATGGTATTGGAAGGTCTGCCCAAAAGGCGGACCTTCCCATTACCAAAACCAATTCCATGTCTTCACGTCGTCAATTCATCCGCCAGTCCGCATTGGCCACCGGAGGCGTATTGTTTGCCTCATCTTCCTTCGCCAATATTTTCACCGCCAAAAAACCATTTGTTATTATCATTGGCGCCGGTTTCTCCGGACTTGCAGCAGCGGCATCACTGCGAAAAAAAAATATCCCCTTCATTATACTTGAATCGCGCAACCGCATCAGCGGGAGGGTGTTTTCCCATACCATTGATGAGCAGGAAAAGCTGGTGGTGGAACTCGGCGCTGAGTGGGTGGGTAACTCACACAACAGGGTGCAGGACCTCTGCAACAACCATGGGCTGGAACTGTTCAACAACCAGTTTGATACCCACCTGATTTACAAAGACCGGTACTATCGCAACGGCGACTGGAGCTACAGCGATAAATGGAAAGAAACGTTCAGCTCCATTATAAAAAATTATCCTTCCCTTACCCCCGCACAAAAAAAACAGATTGATCAAACAGACTGGTGGCGGTTCCTGGCAGACAAAGGTTGCGAAGGCCGTGACCTGGAGATCCGCGAACTGCTGGATAGTACTGACTTTGGTGAAAGCATCCGTTCGGTGTCAGCCTTTGCAGCGCTTGCCGAGTATGCCGAGAGCAGTGAGAAAAATGAAATGGATCTGAAGATAAAAGGGGGCAACAGCCAGCTGGCTTTCAAACTGGCGGAAGAAATTGGTTATGAAAATATCCGCCTCGAACACCGGGTAGCATCAATCACCCAACTTCCCAAAGGGGGCGTCAGGGTCAGGTGTACCAACGGACAGGAGTTCAGGGGCGATAAAATCATCTGCACCGCTCCCGCCTTTGCCGTAAGCCGGATCAAATGGGATCCGGTATTGCCCCAGGACCAGTCACAGGCCCTCCGGGAATTACAATATGCGCGCATCAATAAAAACCCGCTCCTCTTCCGCGAACGGTTCTGGAAGGATGAAGCATTTGACATGGTGACCGACCAGGTGCCACATTACTTTTACCATGCAACTAAAAACCAGTCGTCGGTCAAAGGAGCGCTGATCTCCTACACCATCGGTGAAAAGGCAGCAGTGATAGCCAACCAGTCTGATGAATGGAAAAAACAAATGATCGGGCAGACATTGTCACCACACTTCGGTGACGTGGGTGCACTTCTTGAAAAACAATTCAACTACTACTGGGGCAATGATGAGTATTCGCACGGTGCTTATGCGATATATGGAAAGGGCCAGTGGTTCCGTGTCCAACCCATCCTGAAACGTTCGCATATCCACACCCATTTTGCAGGTGAACACCTCGCGGACTGGCAGGGATTCATGGAAGGCGCGATCAATACCGGCGAGGAAGCGGCAGCAAAAATTTAAAGGATCCGGTAAGTTGCCGCATAACAGGTTGCAATGTGTGCTATTCAGAGGTTCACCAGTCTCACCTGGATTTTGATATCCCTGTTGCGCCCCTTGTCATCCGTACAGGAAATCCTGGTCGTGCCCTCACCCGGGACAAAGAATTGTTTTTCCCCGGCATTGGCACTTTTGTAAAACCGGTCGTTGATATACCAGTAAACCTTGCTCACATCATTGGCTGTTTTGCTCAGTAGCTGGAGTGGTTCCGGATTCTTTTTGCTGATCAGGTATTCGGTGCCGTTGACGGGAGACTGGATCACAGGTGCCCCACCCCGGAAGATCTGGCCGCAGTCCGGATTATGCGGCGGGATCCGGTCATAGGCTACCCCGTTTTCTTCCATCCACAATTGCATCTCCGGTTCGATGATACGGTAGAGCTGTTTCCTGTAGCCGTTTTCGGGCATACAGGCGCGGCAGTAGGAGATCTTACCGTCGGCACTGACCGGGATTTCCTGCCGGTTGTTGCAGGGTAGTGTGGAGGAAACAAGCGGGATAAAATAACCAGTGGCCAGGCTCCTGCATTGCTCCCCGGGCAGCAGGCCGGTTTCGCTGCAGACAATCCGCGATTCACAATCCCCGGGTTGCCTGAACCATTCTTCATCGCTGTCGTAGTCGATCGTATTGAAAATTTTAAAAAGCAAAGGCGTTGCACTGTTGGCACCACTGAGATCGGCGGTACCCACACCGGAGAAATTTCCCACCCATACACCCACCGTGTAGTTTTTATTATAGCCGATACTCCAGGCATCGCGCCGGCCATAACTCGTACCGGTTTTCCAGGCGATCTTGGGCATACGTTCCGTAGCGGACCAGTTGAGCGGGAAGTCGGGCCGGTTGACCTTCGACAGTATTTCATTTACCATAAAACTGGCTGCCGGTGTCAGTAACCTGGAACTTCTCCGGGAGCTGTCACCCCGTAGCATGACGGGGCGGGTATACTTCCCTTCGTGTGCAAAGGCAGCAAAGAGACCGGTCATTTCCTCCAGTGTGGTGCCACATCCGCCAAGGATCATGGACAGCCCGAGTTTTTTACGGTCTTTCCCGATCTGCCGGAAATCACAGTCCACCAGTGCATCGATCATCTTCTCCCGGCCTAGTAGCTGCAAACCCTTTACCGCCGGGATATTGAGTGAATGGTCCAGTGCATATTCCACAGTTACATACCCATTGAATTTTTTATCATAATTCTCCGGGGCATATCCTTCATAGTTGACCGGCACATCGGTCACCACGGTTTTGGGAGTGAGTAATCCCTCATCGAAGCAGAGACCATACAGCAGTGGTTTCAGTGCACTGCCCGGTTGCCTGACTGCGTTGGCACCATTTACCTGTCCGCCATCGACTGTATCCGTGAACCCCGCGGATCCAACATAGGTAATGACCTCATTGGTTTTGTTGTCTACAATCACCACCGCCGCGTTTTTAATATTCCGCAGCCGTTGAGCCCGGATATAGTCTGCCACAAGGGTTTCTGTTTTTACCTGTGTCTCCATCCGGATGGTAGTCTCGATAATATCCGATCCGTTTTTTTTCAGCTTGTACGCAAGATGCGGGATATAATGGGGCACTACCGTGCGGCTTGCATTCAGCGGCTCGTCCAGTGCATCTTCAATTTCCGCATGTGTGAATACCCCGTCGGCTTCAAAGCGGCGCAGCCACCGGTTCCGCTCGGTGATGATCGTATCGTTGTTGCGCCCCAGTACCAGTGTGGACGGGCGGTTGGGAATAATACTGAGTGCGGTGATTTCCGCGAGGGAAAGGTGATCGGGGTTTTTGCGGAAATACAGTTGTGACGCGGATTTCACCCCTTCAATATTTCCACCATAGGGCACGAGATTAAGGTATAGCTGCAGTATTTCATCCTTGTCATATTTCCATTCCAGCTGGAAGGCCCTGAACATCTCCACGAATTTGGCACCCCAGGTACGGTCGCGGTGTTCCAGGGCCCTTGCTACCTGCATGGTGATGGTACTTGCCCCCGAAGTCCTTTTCATCCGCCAGATATTCCGTCCGAATGCCCGCGCAATAGCCAGTGGGTTGATCCCCGGGTGACGGTAAAAGTATTTGTCTTCCTTGGCGATGATTGTTTTCC
This sequence comes from Chitinophagaceae bacterium, assembly GCA_004173355.1. Classification (GTDB taxonomy): domain Bacteria; phylum Bacteroidota; class Bacteroidia; order Chitinophagales; family Chitinophagaceae; genus JBEVJC01. The sequence goes on from SEAD01000103.1 coordinate 10,809, forward strand.
GGAGCAGCGGTGAAATTTCTTCAAGGGTGGTTTTCATCCGCCATTTATCATCGCTGGTCAGGTATGCATTGATCATTTCACCTTTGTAGTCGGTAACGATGGGTGAATATTCAATCTTATCGGGCAGCGGGAAGATCCAGTTGAGCAGGAAAAACAATACCAGCAAAACGAGCAGGCCAACACCTGTCCGTATAAATAATCGCCTGATACCCTTCCGCGTGATTTTAATTTTCATGAACACAACTGTGATGCAACGGTTAAAGGGATTCCATGCGACTTAACAAATAATTAATAGCACCGCATGTGGACTCGCGCGGACTTTCCCATCCCTTTGGGAAATCCCTGCCGGGAATTTAATGAAGATTTTCTAACTTGTTTGCCATTGATTTACCATCAACCATAAATATGAGAATCAGATCCTTCCTTGTTCCGCTGCTTGCCGGGACAATTTTTTTAGCTGCCTGTAGCCGGAATGCCGTTTCACTTAGTTATACCAATGCAAAAGGGGAAGTGCCACCGCTGGGAAACCTGGTTTTCCGGTTTGATAAAAGCCTGGTCAATGATTCGGTGCTGAACAACTGGGACTCGACTGACTATATCCGGTTTGAGCCGGCGATAAAAGGGAAGTTCCGCTGGCAGGGTCCGGACGAGCTGGTGTTTTCACCCTCCGAACCTTTGAAGCCTGCCACCAGCTATACGGCAAGTATAAAAAACACCGTATTGCATTACAGCGAATTCAATACGGTGAAGGATGGCGACAAGATCAGCTTCCATACCCCGGACCTGATACTCGACAATGCCCAGGTGATCTGGGTCGGGGAAAGCAATACCAGCGCGGTTCCCGAGCTTAACCTGTATTTCAATTATGCCATTGCGCCGGCTTCACTGAAGGACAAGCTCGACCTGGAATACGAAGGCAAAAAAGTGGAGTACCAGATGGTAACCGCGTCGAACGACCGCCACCAGGTGATCAGGCTGACCGGTATCCGTCCGGCTGACAAGGAATTTGAGGTGAAAATTTCCATTGGCAAGGGACTGAAACCCGAGGCCGGAACGAATGAAACAAAAGAGGTTATCCAGTCCAGCCTCTCCATCCCTTCACCCTATGTATTGCAGGTACAGTCGATGGATACGGAACATGACGGTACGGAAGGCATACTCCGGTTTACCTGCAGCCAGCAGGTGAATGCGTCCGATGTACGCGCCTTCGTGAAGTTTGAGCCGGAGCTGACCTTTACCGTTGACCAGTCGGACAACGGGTTTATCCTTCGGAGTCCGTCGTTTGATATCGAAAAGACTTACACGGTCACCCTGACCAAAGGATTACGCGGTAAGCTGGGGGGTACGCTCCGGGAAGATTACACCGGGAGTATTGCCTTCGGCGAACTGGAATCGGGTGTCAGTTTCACCAACAACAAAGCTGTATACCTGTCTGCCAAAGGAGGCAGGAACCTGGAGGTGCGGATCACCAATGTACCAAAGATCAAACTGGTGATTTCGAAGATTTATGAAAACAACCTGCTGCTTGCCCAGCGAAGCGGATATTATCCGCAGGAGGCCAGCAGTTCATCCTCCTACAATGAATATGAAGGCGATTATTCCGATGATTCATACAGCCAGGTGACCATGGGTGATGTTATTTATGAAAAGGAGATCGATACCCGGTCGCTGCCCAGAAGCAACGGTGGCAGGATCCTGAATTTTGCGCAGTTTGAGGACCGCCTGCCGGATTTTAAGGGCGTCTACCATGTGATGATCCGTTCAACTACGGAGTACTGGGTGCGCGACAGTCGTTTTATTTCGGTGTCTGACCTCGGGCTTATTGCCAAGCAGGGCGCGGAAAAACTGGTGGTGTTTACCCAGTCGATCAAAACAGCATTGCCCGTGAATGGAGTGAATGTGGCAGTATATGGGGCCAACAACCAGCTGATTGGTACCGGGGCCAGTAATGCCGAAGGCGTTGCGGAGATTACATATACCAAAAAGGATTTCGCCGGTTTCAAACCAGCGATGGTGATTGCAAAAACCGCCGATGATTTCAATTTCCTTCCCTTTAATAATACAGCAGTCAATACGTCGAGATTTGACGTGGGAGGCAAACGGGCAAATCCCAGTGGTCTCGATGCATTTGTGTATTCCGAGCGCGATATGTATCGTCCGGGGGAGACCTTACATTTCTCCACGGTGATCCGCGACAAACAATGGAAGAGTCCCGGCGACCTGCCATTGAAGATCCGGCTGGTGATGCCAAATGGGAAGGAGTACAAGGCATTCCGCAAGACCCTGAATGAAGAAGGATCGGCGGAAGGTTCGATCGATATCACCAATGCCGCGATCACCGGCAGTTATGCGCTGGAAGTGTACACATCCAATGATGTACTGCTGACTTCGCGTCCGATCTATGTGGAGGAGTTTGTGCCCGACAGGATCAAGGTGGATGCGAAGCTGGACAGGACGGCTGCACGTCCCGGCGAGACCGCTGCACTGGCGATTACTGCCACCAACTTTTTCGGGCCACCCGCGGCAAACCGCAATTACGAAACAGAGATCCAGGTAAAACAAAAACAGTTTTCCCCGGAGAAATTTTCAGAGTATAGTTTCAGTCTCGCGAACGAAAACAGTTTTTTTGACAAGATAGTACGCCAGGGGCGGACCAGCGAGACGGGTACCGCAAATGAGCAGTATGAAATCCCTGCGGCATATGCCAACAGGGGAGTGTTGCAGACCAATTTTTATTCAACGGTATTTGATGAAACCGGGCGCCCGGTGAGCCGCGCGGCATCACTGGATGTGTTTACCCAGGATGTGTTTTTCGGGTTGAAGAAAGACGGCTACTATTATTATCCGCTGAACCAGGTGGCGAAGTTTAACCTGGTGGCGGTGAACAAGGATGGCAATGCGGTAAACTCCCGTGCAAAAGTGGAAGTTATCAAACATGAATACCGGACCGTGCTGAGCAAGAGTGGCAGTTACTTCCGGTATGAGTCGCAGCGCGAAGATAAAATCCTCGCCAGTGGGGAAGTGACTGTGAATGGCGCGTCCGCGTCACCGTATCAGTTTACGCCAAGGTCCCCCGGGGACTATGAAGTACGGGTTTCGGTACCCGGCTCTGCTACCTATATCAGCCAGTCGTTTTATAGTTATGGCAGCTGGGGTGGCGACAACAATTCATTCGAGGTAAATACCGAAGGCAGTATCGATATCGCGTTGGAGAAAAAAACCTACCTGACCGGCGAGACCATCAAGGCCCTGTTCAAGACTCCATTCAGTGGCCGTATGCTGGTAACAGTGGAGACGGATCACCTGATCAGCTACCAGCAGGTGGAGGTGAGTAACCGCACGGCATCTGTTGATTTAAAAGTGACCTCAGATTTCCTGCCCAATGCGTATATCACGGCTACACTGATCAAACCCCATGAGATGTCCGACATCCCGCTGACGGTGGCCCATGGGTTTAAAAATGTGACTGTAGAGGAGAAAGGACGCAAGATGGATGTACAGATCGAGGCGAAAAAAGCGGTGCGGTCAAAAACCAGGCAGACGGTGAAGGTGAAAGCCGCTCCGGGTAGTTTTGTGACTTTATCAGCCGTTGATAATGGCGTGCTTCAGATCAGTGATTTCCAGACCCCGGATCCATATGATTATTTCTACCAGAAAAAATCATTGCAGGTAAATGCCTATGACCTGTATCCACTGCTCTTTGCCGAAGTGCGTGCGAAACTGAGCAGCACCGGTGGTGATGGCGAGATGGCGATGGACAAACGCAATAACCCGATGCCTGCAAAACGCGTGAAGGTAGTCAGTTACTGGAGCGGGATCAAAAAAGCAAACGGGAGTGGTGTGGCGGAATTTGAAGTGGATGTGCCCGCGTTCAGCGGCGAGCTGCGTCTGATGGCGGTGGCTTATAAAGGGCAGAATTTCGGGGCGAATGCCAATACCATGACGGTGGCCGATCCGTTGGTGATCAGTACGGCGCTGCCACGATTCCTGAGTCCGGGTGACACCGTGAACATTCCGGTGACACTCACAAATACCACTGCGGGTGCGGCTTCGGTGAGTGCCAGTATTAAGACAGAAGGCCCGGTGAAACTGCTTGGTGCCGCTACCCAGTCCGCCAGCGTGGCAGCCAAAGGTGAGACCAGGGTTGTGTTTAACCTGATTGCCGGTTCATCGATCGGGGTGGGCAAAATAAATGTATCAGTTGCCGGTCTGGGTGAAACCTTTACCGATGCTACCGAGATCTCGGTGCGTCCGCCGAGTACACTGCAGAAGCAGACTGGCGGGGGATCGGTAGCGGGCGGGAGTTCATTCAGCCTCGCGATACCAACGGGTGATTATATCCCGTCGAGTGTGAATTACAGCCTGGTGGTTGGCCGATCGCCGATTACCGAGCTTGGTGAGCAGCTAAGGTACCTGGTGCAGTACCCGTATGGATGTACAGAGCAAACTATTTCTGCCGCCTTCCCCCAATTATATTATGGCGATCTCGCCGAGATGATGATGTCGGGTGGAGGCCGCAAGGTGCAGGCCAATACGAATATTCTCGAAGCTATCCGCAAGATCAAGATGCGTCAGTTGTATACCGGAGCCGTGACCTTATGGGATGGCGAGGGAAAAGAGGACTGGTGGTCCAGTGTGTATGCCGCCCATTTCCTGCTGGAAGCCCGGAAGGCCGGTTTTGAAGTAGAGACCAGCCTCCTGGAAACACTTTTGAATTATGTCAATAACAAACTGCGCAACAGGGAAACGATCAGTTATTATTACAACCGTGACCAGCAGAAGAAAATTGCACCCAAGGAGGTAGCGTATTCGCTCTACGTGCTCGCGCTCGCGGGCAGGAGCAATGTGCCTGCGATGAATTACTACAAAGCGAAACCAGAGGTGCTTGCGCTGGACAGCCGTTACCTCTTGTCTGCAGCCTATGCAGTGGCTGGGGATAAAAAATCATTCCAGGCGATGTTGCCCGCGAAGTTTGCCGGTGAGGAATCAGTGGCACAGACTGGTGGCAGTTATTATTCCGCGATCAGGGATGAGGCAATCTCGTTGAATGCATTGCTGGAAGTGGATCCGGGGAACAGGCAGATTCCGGAAATGGTAAACCATGTGAATGCCCGGCTGAACCAGCGCAGCTGGCTCAGTACACAGGAGCGGGCGTTTACTTTCCTGGCACTGGGCAAGTTTGCCCGTGGTGCGAATACATCAACCGCCACTGCTGAGATAAGGGTCAATGGGAAAACAATAGCCAAAGTGGATGGTGGCCAGTGGAAGGCGGATATGAAAACACTTGGCGGGAAGGATGTGCAGATTGTGACCGCTGGCACAGGAAGGATGTATTATTCCTGGGAAGCCGAAGGGATCAGCAGCACGGGTACATACCGCAATGAAGACAATTACATGCGGGTCCGCAAGAAGTTCTATGACCGTTTCGGCAAGCAGCTCAGCCAGACCTCCTTCAAACAGAATGACCTGGTGATAGTGGGTATTACCCTCGAGCGTGCCTATAGCGGGTCGATTGAGAATGTGGTAATCACTGACCTGTTGCCTGCGGGTTTTGAAATCGAAAATCCCCGGACCAAGGAAATCCCGGGTATGGACTGGATCAAGGATGCCAGTACACCTACTGCCCTCGATGTGCGGGACGACCGGATCCATTTCTTTGTGGACCTGACATCGAACAGGCAGGTATATTATTATGCGGTGCGCGCAGTATCACCCGGACGTTATGCCATGGGTCCGGTAAGTGCCGATGCAATGTATAATGGGGAGTACAATTCCTACAACGGTGCAGGTGTGATCAGTATTGAACCATGATAACGGAAACGGGTGCAGTGGAAGCTGCACCCGTTTTTCAAAATAAAAAAGTCCGTCCCAACATATAGTCGGGACGGACTTTTTTTATGCGATATCTAATAATGATTAATAATCGTTACCATATCCGCCACGGTCGCGATAACCGCCGCCGTCTTTCTTGTAGCCGCCGCCGCCGCTGCCGCCGCTGCCACCTTTGTAGCCGCCGCCGCCGCCACCAGAGCCGAAGCTGCGCTTCTTGAAGCCGCCGCCGCCGCCTGCACCACCACCTTCCGGTTTAGGGCGGGATTCGTT
>SEAD01000104.1 GCA_004173355.1 Chitinophagaceae bacterium
TCAGCCTGCTGATCACCCAGACCAGGCTGTCCCTGATCGGCCTCGGCGTAATGGCCGTGTTCATCGTCCTTTATTTCAGTATCAGCTCCGCCCGGAAACAACGCAAATAAACAGCTAACCAGGACCCCGGCGCCCGCCTGTCCAAAATCTGCGCCGGCAAGCCGGTTTTCTATTAATTTTGACCCCATGATCCTCCGTTCATTCTTCCTTACCATATGCCTGTACCTCGCCGCTTACCCGGCGGTAGCCCAGCAGGTTGAAAAATGGGACCTGAAAAAATGTATCGACTACGGTATGGAACAGAATATTTCCGTACGGCAGGCAGATGTGCAGGCACGGGTAACGGCATTAACCTGGTCGCAATCGCGCCTCGGGCAATACCCCGCTGCCAATATCCAGAATAACGGCGGTTACCAGTTTGGTCGGTCCATCGATCCCGTGACCAATGAATTCACCAACGAGCGGTTCTTTTTTGCCAACCATTCGCTTAATGCCAGTGTTGACCTCTTCAACTGGTTCAGTAAGGCCAGCACCGTTGCCGCCAACAAGTACGCTGCACAGGCCGGCGCCGCGGGGATCGATAAGGCAAAAAATGATATCGCACTGAATATCGCCAACGCTTACCTGCAGATTCTGCTGAATGCCGAACAGGTCAATATCAGCAACGTACAGGTGCAGCAGAGTATCGAACAGGTGCGGGTGATCACCGTGCAGGTACAGGCCGGCGCATTACCGGAGCTGAACCAGGCGGAATTGGAAACCCAGCTCGCCAATGACAGCTCCACCCTGATTACTGCAAAAGCAAACTATACCCTGTCCGTCCTGCAGCTGCAGGCGATCCTCAATATCCCGGCCGACCAGCCTTTTGATGTAGAGATCCCCCCTGTGGAAAGTATACCGATCGAACCGCTGTCGGAGCTCGAACCAGCCGCAGTGTACAAACTGGCTGAAGTCAATATGCCACAGCAGCAGATCAACCTGTTTAACCTGAAGTCGGCGAAAAAAAATGTGGCCGCGCTGAAAGGCCGGCTCTACCCCCCACTCGGGCTTTTCGGGGGCCTGGATACCCGTTACTCCAACCGGTCATTCCCGGGTTTTGTGGTGGATAAATATCCCCGCCAGATCAGTGACAACTTCTCCCAATCGCTGGGCTTCTCTCTTAATATTCCATTATTCAACGGCGGCCTGGCGCGGACCAACTGGAAAAAAGCGCAGCTGAATGTGACTAATGTGGAACTGCAGACAGAACTGGATGCCCAAACGCTGAAGCAGGATATCTGGCAGTCGCATACCAATGCCGTAGCCGCCCTCCAGAAATTCAATGCGTCCCGGCAAGGGGTGATCAGCTCACAGAAAGCATATGATTTCGCGAAAGCGCGATTCGATATCGGGTTGCTGAATTCACTCGACCTCATCACCAACCAGAACAATTTATTCCGCGCAAAAATCAATCTCGTCCTCGCCCAATACGATTATGTATTCAAAATGAAACTCCTTGAGTTTTACAAGGGACAGGGACTGAAATTATAAAATGGACCAATGAACAAAACAGTGAAATGGATCATCGGCATCGTGTTACTTGTTGTGGTAATCGCCCTGCTGGCGAAATACTTTGGCAGGAATGACAAGGGTGAAAAAGTATCGGCGGAGAAAGTCGCCCGCCGCACGATTGTCGAATCCGTGACCGCATCGGGGCAGATCTACCCGGAGATCGAGGTAAAAATCAGTCCGGATATCTCCGGTGAGGTTACCGAACTCAACGTGCAGGAAGGGGACAGTGTAAAAAAAGGACAGGTGCTTGCCCGGATCTACGCTGACATCTATGCATTGCAGCGCGATGAAGCCGCGTCAAGGGTCAACCAGTCGCAGGCCACCGTGGCCAACAGCGATGCCGCACTGGAAGCACTGCGCGTGTCCATGCAGCAATCCCGCCAGGCATACGACCGCAATAAATCCCTGTTTGACCAGAAGATCATTTCGAAAGCCGAGTTTGAACAGTTTGAAGCAACCTGGCTGGGCGCACAGGCAAACTATAAAGCGGCACAACAGAATATAAAAAGCCTGCAGGCGGGTGTACAGACGGCGCAGACCGGTCTTACTTCGGCCAATAAAAACCTTGGACGCACCACACTTACCGCACCCATGGATGGCGTGATTTCCTCACTCACTATCAAACGCGGCGAACGCGTAGTGGGTACCGCCCAGATGGCCGGTACCGAAATGATGACCGTGGCCGATATGAGTATGCTGGAAGTCCGCGTGGATGTAGGGGAAAATGATATCGTAAAAGTAAATATCGGCGACTCGGCCGACGTGGAAGTGGATGCCTACAATAACCGGAAGTTCAGGGGCGTGGTGACACAGATTGCCAGCAGCACCAAAACCGCCAGCGCCACTATTACTACCAATGAAGTGACCAACTACGAAGTGCGGATCCGCCTCGACCGGAATTCCTACCAGGACCTGGTCGATCCCGCGCGTCCGCGCAAATTCCCGTTCCGCCCCGGAATGAATGCAACCGCTGATATCAAAACGCAACGGAAAGACAATGTCATCAGTGTGCCGATCACTTCGGTGAACGCAAGGGTAAAGGGCAGCGACCAGAGTATCGACGACAAGAAAAAAGAATTATCGACCAACAGTAATCCTGATCAGGCTGCCGAAAACGCACCTGTTGTGGGCAGTTCCGACCTCGAGGAAGTCGTATTTGTTGTGCAGGCCGATGGCACTATAAAAAAAGTACTGGTGCAATCAGGTATACAGGATATCAACTATATCGAAATCAGGGCAGGACTATCGGGAAATGAACAGGTGGTGACAGGTCCCTATAATGCAATCAGCAAGACATTAAAGGATGGCATGAAGGTGGTCATCACCGACAAGGATAAACTTTTTGTCAAATAAGAATATGGATCATTCATTCGGTATACTGGGAAGCGGCTCGTGGGCCACGGCACTGGCAAAAATCCTGACGGATAACAACCATCATGTGAACTGGTGGATCAGGAATGAAAAAAACCTGAAACACCTCGAAGAACGTTCACATAACCCGCAATACCTGCCTTCAGTAAATTTTGATAACTCGCTGCTTCACCTTTCCACCAACCTGAAAGAAATCATCCGCATCTCCGATGTGATCGTGATGGGAATACCGTCGGCGTACATCGAGGATACATTAAAAGGCACCACGGCAAATGACTGGATAGGAAAAAAGATTGTCTCCGCGGTGAAAGGGATCCTGCCCGGTCGCGATATCCTGCTCAATTATTATCTCGAACAGGAATTCGGTTTCCCGCTCGACCGGTACTTCGCTGTACTCGGCCCCTGTCATGCGGAAGAAGTGGCGGCGGAGAAATTATCCTACCTGACTTTTTCGGGAACGGATATCCAGGCCGCCGCTGAAATCGCCTCGCATTTCACCACAAAATATATCAACACTGTCACCAATCATGACATACTGGGCGTGCAGTATGCCGCCGTGTTAAAAAATATTTACGCAGTGGGTGCGGGTATGGCCCACGGTCTGGGTTACGGTGATAATTTCCTGAGTGTGTACATCGCCAATGCTGCGGATGAGATGGCAGAGTTTCTCAAACATTTCGGTGCCGAGCACATTGTGGTGGGGGAGCATGAAGGCGATGATCCGCAGACCCTTCGCCGTTCACCGAATTATGCAGCATCGGTGTACCTGGGCGACCTGCTGGTGACCTGCTATTCGCTCTACAGCCGGAACCGTACTTTTGGGAATATGATCGGGAAGGGGTATTCGGTGAAAGGGGCGCAGCTGGAGATGAATATGGTGGCCGAGGGGTATAATGCCGCCAAGTGTATCCATAACATCAACCGGACCATCGAAGCAAAAATGACAATCGCCGAAAATATTTACCGGGTTTTATGGGAAAATGTTAATCCTGCATCTGCTTTTAAACAGATCGAGGATGTGATGGTCTGATATATAACTAAACGATTATTTTATGCCACTTTCATTTCATGGTTTTGGTCCCGCTGCCATCCTGGTGATGCTGGCATGTGTGGTGGTTTCATCGCTGTACCGGGCGTACCGCGACAGGCAGCGGTCGCATTGATCAGGCGGGTTCATCTTCCATAAAAAAATCAGCCGCGATGCCGTCAGCCAGCAATCTCCCTTCCTGGCTCAATATAATCCGGTCACCTTTTTCGGTCAGTTTGCCCTGGGCGGCATAATCAGCCGAAAGCTTCCTTATTTCCCCCAAAGCCTTTCCCAATGCGGGTTCCGTCAGGCCCCATTCATTGGCGGCCAGCCGCTGCATGTCAGTCCCCTCCATCGTACGCAGGGAAATCATCAGGTATTCGTTGAAGCGCTGGGAGGGAGTCAGGATTTCCTTTTCATAGGGAGTTACGTTTTCGGCGAGTGAAGCTATGTATTTGTTGTTGTTGGCAATATTCCACCACCTGCCTGTCCCGTTGAATGAATGTGCGGAGGGGCCAAACCCAAAATAGGATTTCCCCTGCCAGTAGGAGGAGTTGTGCCGGCTGCGGAAACCGGGCCGGGCAAAATTGGAAATTTCGTAGTGCTCGTACCCCGCCTGTGACAGCCAGTCCATCAGCAGCAGGAATTGCCGCGACTGCGTATCCGGATCCACATCTTCCAGTTTGTGCTGGCTGATCAGTTTCTGAAGGGGCGTGCTGGGCTCTACGGTGAGGGCGTAACAGGAGAGGTGGTTAATGCCCAATGAAATGGCTTTGTCCACATTCGCTTTCCATTTTATATCCGTCAGGCCCGGGGTGCCATAGATCAGGTCCATGGTGATATTGTCGAAATATTTCCGGGCCAGGCTGAGCCCATCTACAGCCTGTGTGGCATTATGTGCCCGGTTCATCCATTTCAGGTCCTCCTCGAAAAAGCTCTGCACACCAATACTCAGGCGGTTGATACCCGCCTCCTGCCATGCCAGGAGTTTGTCTTCCGTGATATCATCTGGATTGGCTTCGAGTGTGATTTCGGAACCGGGCTGCACGGCAAAGACCCGGCGCAGGGTGCTGAGGATGTCCATCAGTTCGGACGGTTCCAGCAGGCTGGGAGTTCCACCCCCGATGTAAATCGTTTCCACACCGCTCCCAGTCTTCATTTCAGCCGGGAAAACCGAAGGAAATAGTTCCATTTCCTTCAATAAAGCCGCCAGTAATTCGTTCTTGTATCGCAACGAAGTGCTGAAGTGGAAGTTGCAGTAATTGCAGGCCTGCCTGCAGAAGGGGATATGAATATAAATGCCCGCCAAATAATTTCTTTTTCAGTTACACCAAAACACGCGAGCCGGCAGGGCCGCGGAGTAGTGAGGATGGCAAAATTAAGACTGCTGATACTGGTTTGTGGATTTTTGTTGGGTGCCTTGCCGCTTGCGGCCCAGCAACAGTATCCCCTGCGCCTGACCGGGGTCGACCAGGACTCCTCCTTCCTTGCCAGCCTGGGGATCCCCGCTGGTTTTCCTACACGTAATGAATGTGTGAAATTTATCAATGAGTTACCCGCCAGCCTCCAGTCAAAGGGATATGTGACGGTTTCCATTGATACGATCCGGTACGACAGTGCATCGGCGCGGATGGTGCTGTTTCTTGGAGCCCGCTACCATTGGGGTGCGCTGGATATGTCAGGCATCGACCCGCAGATGCTGCAGTCGCTCGGCTGGCGGCAGAACAGTTTTGAAGGGGGCAACTACGACCAGCAATCCGTCCGGGACTGGCAGGACCGCATCCTTGCATATCTCGAAAACAACGGACATCCCTTTGCGAAAGTCTGGGTGGATAGTTTTTCCATCACCGGTGAATCGGTGAATGCAAAAATGCGGCTCGACAAAGGACCATCGTATAAAATAGACAGCATCCATATCGTGGGCAATGCAAAAATTTCCAACGAATTTCTCCAGCGTTACCTCGATATCCGGAACGGGACGGTGTTCAGCCGCGAGAAGCTTACCCGGATCAGCAAACGCATGCGGGAGCTGAGTTATGTGGAGGAAGAATTCCCGTCGAAACTCATCTGGCTCAACTCGGGATCCTTCCTCGAAATGTTCCTGAAGCAGAAGAAGAGCAGCCAGGTCAATGTGTTGGTGGGCTTCCTGCCAAATACGGATGCGCTGGCTTCAAAAAAGTTACTGGTGACAGGTGAAGCAAACCTCAACCTGAAGAATGCCCTGGGGGCGGGGGAGACGATTGGCCTTAACTGGCAGCAGTTGCAGGTGAAATCACCGCGGCTCAATCTCGCCTACCTGCATCCCTACCTGTTCAATTCACCGTTCGGACTCGATTTTACTTTTGATATGTTCCGGAAAGACAGCACCTTCCTTAACGTGAACTTCCAGCTCGGCGTGCAATACAAAGTGGATGAATACCGCACGGGAAAAGTATTCCTGCAGCGTTTCCAGACAATCGTAAACGGGGCGAATACGGCGTTCGTGTTGTCGCAATACCGACTCCCCGATGAAGGGGATGTAAGTACCAGCAATATCGGTGTTGACTATACTTTCAATAACACCAACTACCGGCTCAACCCTACCAGCGGGAACGACCTGCAGGTAACCACCAGTATTGGTACCCGCCGGATCACAAAGAATAATGAGATCGTTGAGCTGAAGGATCCCTTTAATCCCGCATTTGACTTTTCGACTTTATATGATACCGTCAAGCTTAAGTCTTACCAGTTCAGGATCCGCGGCCATGCAGCAAAATATTTCCCTATGGGAAAACTGGACCGCTCTACCCTGAAGGCGGCCATGAACCTTGGTTTTGTACAGGGTGCGAATCTTTTCCGGAATGAACTGTTCCAGATCGGCGGATATAAACTGCTTCGGGGTTTTGATGAAGAGAGCCAGTATCTCTCGCAGTTTGTGGTCGGCACACTGGAGTACCGGCTGCTCGTGGGACAGAATTCGTATTTCTATGGATTTGCCGATGGGGGATATGGAAGGAATAAAAGTCAGAATGTGGATGTCGATTACACGTATCTCTCATCCGGACTTGGTCTCTCCTTCGAAACAAAAGTGGGCATCTTTAATATTGCCTGGGCAGTGGGCAAACGAAGTGACCTGCCATTCAATCTCAGGCAATCAAAAATCCATTTCGGTTTCCTGAATTATTTTTAAACCAAAGGAATAAGCGTCGGGCCCAACAAGATGTCAGGCAGACGACTATTTTTGCACAACAATTTTTTTCATTTTGCGCCGGATTTTTTCCCTGATCATTATGTTACTCGCTGGCTGGCAGCTGACCAGTGCCCAGGCTGTTGCAGTTCCGGCGGGCCAGCCTGATTCGTCTGGCAGACCCGATACCAGTCTTGTGGCAACTGATACGCTGAGGTCAGACAGCCTTCCCGTTATCAGTACTGCCGTGTCGAAACGACCGCCCTATACAGGGAAACGATGGGATCTTGATCCGGCCCTGCCCTTGATGCGCCAGATCCTGGACCATCATCCCTGGTTCCGGTTTTCCCAGCGTGCCGTTCTGATCAGGAGCAATGTACATGTGGCAAAGGACAAGGACCTGCTGTTTTATGCCATTATGGGCCTGGTGTTTTTCTTTGCAGTCCTCCGGATTTCTTTTTCCAAGTATGTGAATGACCTGTTCCGCGTGTTCTTCCGGACCACCATGAAGCAGCGGCAGATCCGTGAACAACTCATGCAGACACCATTGCCATCGCTGTTGTTCAACCTGTTTTTTGTGCTTACCACGGGGATGTATCTCAACTATATTTTCCGGGAATTTGACTTCCAGCCGGTAGACCATTTCTGGTATATGTACATGTATTGTTGTGCTGGTGTGGCCATCATTTACCTGGGTAAATACCTCGCGTTGAAATTATGCGGCTGGATTTTCAACGTGAAAAACGCGGCGGAATCCTACATCTTTATCGTGTTTATCATCAATAAAATGATCGGCATCTTCCTGTTGCCGGTTGTCGTGCTGCTGGCCTTCAGCCGCGAGCCTGTGTTTTCGGTAGTGATGGTGCTTAGCTGGTGCGGCATTGGATTCCTGCTGCTTTACCGCTTCGTTTTATCATTTTCTGCCGTGCGTAATGAGGTCAGGTTCAATCTCTTTCAATTCATTTTGTACTTTGCAGCGTTCGAGGTTGGACCGCTGTTGCTGATTTACAGGGTTTTACTATCGTTTGTTTAAGAGAAAACATTACCTTTGCACACAATTTAGCCTGATCGCACATGGTAAAAAATGGGGAGAAACGGACTGAATTACCGGTCCAGAAAATACAACGGATCCTGATAACCCAACCCAAGCCCGAAAGCGATAAGTCGCCATACTTTGAGCTTGCCCGGAAATACAACGTGGAGTTGGAGTTCCAGCCGTTTATCCGGCTGGAAGGAATTCCTGCTAAGGATTTCCGTAAGCAGAAGATCGACATCGCCAGCTACACCGGGGTTATCTTCACCAGCCGCAACGCCATCGATCACTTCTTCCGGATGTGTGAGGAAATGAAAGTCAGTGTATCCCAGGATACCAAGTACTTCTGCATCACCGAGGCTGTAGCGCTCTATCTCCAGAAATTTATCCTCTATCGCAAACGCAAGGTGTTTTATGGTGCCGATGGCAGCAATAAAAGCATGTTTGACGTGATCAACAAACATAAAGGCAATGAGAAATTCCTGTATGTCTGTTCCGAGAACCAACAGGATAATGATATTGTCAACTATCTCAAGGCGAACAACTGCGAGTTTGCACTCGCGTTCATGTATCGCACCCAGAGCAATGATATCCGCGACCTGGTGTCCGTCAATCCATTTGATGTAATCTGTTTCTTTACACCGAGCGGCGTCAGAAGCCTGTTTGATAATGTACCCGACTACCGCCAGAATGGTACGGTGATCGGTGCATTCGGCAGCAATACCGGTAAGGCCGCGGAAGAAGCAGGTCTTACCCTCGAGATCAGGGCACCACATCCGCAGACACCGAGTATGGTGGCAGCTCTGGACAAATTCATGGCTACTACCGTTAAAAAATAATTTCCCGCCGTTTTTATCCCATGGTTTAGGCCTGTTTTTTGGCGAAATTCGTGCATGCCCGGATTTACCAATCAACTCGTCAACGAAACCAGTCCCTACCTGCTCCAGCATGCCCATAACCCGGTTGACTGGCATCCTTGGTCTGCGGACATACTCGCAAAAGCAAAATCAGTCAATAAACCTGTACTTGTCAGCATCGGTTATGCCGCCTGCCACTGGTGCCATGTGATGGAGCGGGAGAGTTTCGAAAATGAGACTACTGCTGCCTTCATGAATGAACATTTCATCAATATCAAGATCGACCGCGAAGAGCGGCCGGACCTTGATCATATTTATATGGACGCGGTGCAGGCAATGACCGGTAGTGGTGGCTGGCCCCTGAATGTGTTCCTTACACCTGAAGGCAAACCATTTTACGGTGGCACGTACTTCCCCCCGGTCCAGGCTTTCAACAGGATTTCCTGGATGGATGTGCTGGCAGGGGTATCCAATGCATTCAATGAGCGTCGCGACGAGATCGAGGAGCAGGCTGAAAACCTGACTGCCCACCTGTCCAGGTCCAATGACCTGATGGCTGACCCGTCAAAGGGAAATACATTTTTCAACCAGGGGGATATCGATGAGCTGGTTGCCAATGCCCTGCAGAACGGGGATACGGAATGGGGTGGTTTCGGGAAAGCGCCGAAATTCCCGCAGACCTTCACGATCAGGTTCCTGTTGCGTTATGTATTTGCCAGTAACCGGTCTCCACGTACCGAAGCGGCACTGGCCCAGGCGATGCTCAGCCTGGATAAAATGATTGAGGGCGGGATTTATGACCAGCTGGGGGGCGGTTTTGCGCGTTATTCAACCGATACCCAATGGCTTGCCCCGCATTTTGAGAAGATGTTGTATGATAATGCGCTGTTGGTTACTGCGCTGGCGGAAGCATGGCAGCTTACGCGGAAACCGCGGTACCGCGAAGTGATAGAGGAGACGATGTCTTTTGTGCAACGGGAGTTGCTGCACCCGGATGGCGGTTTTTATGCAGCACTGGATGCCGACAGTGAGGGGGAGGAAGGGAAGTTTTATGTATGGGATAAGTCGGAAGTGGACGCGGTACTGGGTGATGATGCCGCGCTTTTCTGCGAATATTACGACGTGAGTGAAACAGGCAACTGGTCCGAACACCCCGGCAAGCCAAGGACGAATATCCTGCATGTACCCGAACCGCTGGCTGTTTTTGCCCTTAAAAAAGGAATCCCTGAAGCAGAACTTGGTGTGGTGCTGGCCGCTGCTCGCGAAAAACTGCTTGCCCGGAGGGAGGGACGCATCAGGCCGGGACTGGATGACAAGATTATCCTTGGGTGGAATGCAATGATGAACAGCGCCTGTACACAGGCCTATGCGGTGACGGGAAATGAGCATTACCTGGAGCTGGCAGTGCGTAACATGGAATTCCTCGTCTCCCGTTTTTCCACGGGGGAAAAAAATCAACTCCACCACACCTGGAAAGCCGGGCGGGCCAGGTATCCCGCCTTCCTCGATGATTATGCCTATCTTACTGAAGCCCTGATCCTGCTGCAGGAAGCGACCATGGATACCCGCTGGCTGGAGATGGCGCAAGGGCTGGTCCAATTTGTGCTGGAAGAGTTTACCGGGGATGATGAAGGACTTTTTTATTATACCGGCCGCACCCAGCACGATATTTTATTGAGGAAAAAAGAGATATATGATGGCGCTGTACCGTCCGGTAATGCCATCATGGTGTCTAACCTGTGGAAACTTGGGATACTCACCGATAATGCGGGCTGGAAATCAATGGCTGCCACGATTCTCGGTAGCCTGGGGTCAATGGTCATAAAATATCCGGGCAGTTTTGGCGTTTGGAGTATGGTCATGCTCGAAATGGTGGCAGGCACTGCGGAAATCGCGGTTGTTGGTCCGGGGGCAGGGAGCCTGAAAAAGGAAATCCTGACGGAATATTTACCGCACAGGGTGTTGATGGCAACCGGTCAGGAAAGGGAGGATTTCCCACTGCTGGCCGGGAAAAAAACAGGATTGGAGGGGCAGGTTTATTTGTGTAAGGATTTTGCTTGTTTACAGCCAGTTACAACAACCACGGCGTTTATGAAGCTGATAAACAGCGCAAAAATGGTCGATTAATTTCTTGTTAATACAATAACCGCGGGTCGGTGACCGTTAAAATAGTTGCGTAAAATACCGCTTTGACCGTACAAAAATAAATTGTAACCTTGTGCTGACGAAACCAAAAATTTATATTCGCCCAATACCCTTCAAGTTTATGAAAATGAAAAACCTTAACCAAGCTTTCTACGCAGTTGCATGTGTCGCCATGCTGTCGTCCTGCGGTATCCTGGGAAAGAAGAATAAAAGCGGTGGCGCTTTGCCGGATGATGGCCAGCTCCACGGCATTGCGGCTGGTAGCCGTTATTCCCTTCCCAAGCCTCCCGGCATGGTTTACATTCCCCAGGGAACATTCCACATGGGACCTTCTGATGAAGATCCTGCGTATGCCTTCAGCGCACGTAACCGTTCAGTTTCCATCAGTGGTTTCTGGATGGACGCAACTGAAATTACAAACATGGAGTACCGCCAGTTTGTAACATGGGTGCGTGACTCAGTGGCTGCCCGCAAAATGGGATATGTAAAACCTGATGCCAACGGCACCGAGATGGTTGACTGGCAGAAGATGAAAACCCTTAAATGGGGTGATCCAAAAACGGTTGAAGCCCTTGCCGGTACCGACCTCATCCTCTCCCCTGAAGACCGTGTATTCGGCCGCAAGGAGATCGATGCCTCCAAACTCATTTACCATTCCGAAGTATTTGACCTGAAACAGGCAGCTATGCGTGAAAACGCCGGCAAGCCCAGGAACAAATTCATCGTGAAAAAAGATACCCCGATCTATCCCGATACACTGGTGTGGATCCGTGACTTCTCTTACTCTTACAATGAGCCGATGACCAAGCGTTATTTTGCTCACCCTTCTTTCGATAACTATCCGGTTGTTGGTGTAAACTGGAAACAGGCTACCGCATTCTGCGAGTGGAGGACCCACTACCTGAACGCATGGCTGGATGGCAAGAAAAGGGTACAGGAGTCTGATTTCCGTCTCCCTACAGAGGCACAATGGGAATATGCAGCCCGTGGCGGCCGCTCCCAGTCAATGTTCCCCTGGGGTAACTACTATCTCCGCAACAAAAAAGGTTGCCTGATGGCCAACTTCAAACCTGGCCGTGGTAACTATCCGGAAGATGGTGGATTCTACACAGTGCGTGCTGACGCATACTGGCCTAACGATTTCGGTCTGTATTGCATGGCGGGTAACGTGGCAGAATGGACTTCCTCGATCTACTACGAAGGACGTAATAACTTCCAGCATGACCTGAACCCGGATGTTCGCTGGAACGCCAAAGACGACGATCCCCCGCTGATGAAGCGTAAGATTATCCGTGGCGGTAGCTGGAAAGATGTGGGTTACTACCTGCAGACCGGTACCAGCACTTACGAATACCAGGATTCTACCAAGTCTTACATCGGTTTCCGCACTGTAATCGATCTTCCGGCAGCCGCTGGCCGCCGCTAAGAAATCTCTTTAGAATAGAGGTCGCCTCTGGCGACCTTTTTTTTTCTCTTTTCCCTGCCCTTTACAACAATTTTTTCCGGGGGCGGGCCGTTTAAAGTAAAATTTAATAATCTATAAAAAGAACCCGTTTATGAAACGTTTTTTCAAGACTAAGAAAGGCCAGCAGTTTTTGAACATGATGTTCTCCCTCTTTGCTGCCGTAGTAATCTTCGCTGCGATGATGAAAATCCTCCACTGGCCAGGTGCTGACTATGCTATCATGGCTGGTCTGATGGCCGAGGCCCTGATCTTTATCGTTATGGCGTTTCTCGTTGAACCACCGGAAGAGCCACATTGGGAGCGTTATTTCCCCGGAATTAACCACCACCCTGATCTCGAGGCTAACTTCAAACCAACCCCACTTGCTATCGGCGGAACTGCATCAAACGGCAACCCTGCGCTGAGCAAAATGGAAGACATGCTGCGTGATGCAGACATCACTCCGGCTAACCTCGGTCGCCTGGGCGAAAACTTCAAGAAATTAGGCGGTACTGTAGACAAAATGGCTGATATCACAGACGTTGTTGCTGCAACCGGCGATTATACCAAAAAAACCAAAGAAGCTTCAGCGGCTCTCGGTACAATGAAAGATGCATATCTCGGCGCAGCCAGCAGCATCCAGCATTTCAACCAGGCAGCTGATGGTACAAAACAATTCCACGAGCAGGTACAGGTGCTGACCAAGAACCTCGGTTCACTCAACACTATCTACGAGCTGGAACTGCAGGATACCAACAACCACCTGAAAGCGATGAACAAGTTCTACTCTAACCTTACCCAGGCATCTGCTGCAATGCAGGAAAGCACTGTTGACGCGGTTAAAGCAAAAGAGCAGATCGCAGCACTGGCTACAAACCTTGGTAAACTCAACAATGTTTACGGAAACATGCTGAGCGCAATGCAGGGTAAATAATTAAACGGTAAAGGGGTTCAGTTTTTATACAATCCAATACTCCGTATCCTGTGACGAGACAGTCACTATTACTAAATAGAAAAAACCACAATACTCATGTCATTACCTCGTGAGCCGCGGCAGAAAATGATCAATATGATGTACCTCGTTCTGACAGCACTGCTGGCCCTGAACGTGTCATCTGAGATCCTCAATGCCTTCAAGACGGTTAACAATAGCTTACAGATCACCAACGCAACGGTGAACAACTCGACCCAGACCATCATGGAGTCGCTGAATGGCAAGCTTTCGGGTCCTACTGCGGCTAAAGCGCAGGTGTGGAAACCAAAAGCCGACCAGGTTCAGACTTTATCCAAAGGTGTGTACGATTATATCCAGACCCTGAAAGACAGGATTCTTACTGAAGCTGGCGGCGATCCAAAAGATCCTACCAAGAAATTCAAAGAGGATAACCTGGATATCGCTACCCACGTGATGGTTGAAAAAGGCGAAGGAAAAAAACTGTTTAACCTTCTGTCAGAGTATAAAACGAAAGTACTGGCTGTAGATCCGCTGATCAACACCGAATTTTCGAAAACTTTACAGATTGACCTCACCACCCCTCCTTCACAGAACAAGGGTAACCAGACCTGGGAAACTGCGTATTTCCGCATGACCCCTACGGTTGCGGCACTCACTATCCTCAGCAAGTTCCAGAATGATATCAAAACTTCTGAGAATAAAGTGATTGCTTATTGTCACGAACAGGTTGGTAAAGTTGAGGTCCGTTTTGACGCCTTCGAAGCAATCGTTGGCCAGAACTCCAAGTACTTTATGCCTGGCCAGGAAATTGAAATCAACGCAGGTCTGGGTGCTTTCAGCAAGACCAAACTGCCAACCATTTCAATCAATGGTTCAAGTGTTGCCACCAATGAAAAAGGTATCGGCACATACAAGGCGCCGGTTGGTGCCCTGGGTAACCACACGGTGAATGTTACTGTGAAGTTCCTTGATCAGGACAACGTTGAGCAGACAAGGACTATCCCTGTAGAATACACAGTAGGTCAGTCTAACGCCTCGATCGCCCTTGACAAAATGAACGTACTTTATATTGGTGTTGACAACCCGATCACTGTAGCTGCAAGCGGCGGTGGTGATGATAAGGTTGCAGTATCGATTTCCAATGGCGGATCTATCACAAAAACCGGTGCTGGTAAATACATCGCCCGTGTGGGTAGTGTAAATGACAACACCGTTGTAACAGTGAACGTGGACGGTAAAGTTGCCGGCAGCTCACAGTTCCGTGTACGGACCATCCCATCTGCCCAGGCATATGTTGGTGGTAAAGTATCAGGAACTACCATGAGCGCGGGTGCTTTCAAAGCCCAGGCTGGTGTTGGTGCAGGTATCATGGACTTCCCTTTCGAACTCCAGTACACTGTATTAAGCTACACCTTCACCTGCGATACAGATGATGATATCGCCAACGAGCCAAACCAGGGTGCCGCATTCGGTCCGGGTGTTCGTAACGCGATCAACCGTCACGTAAAGGCAGGCCGCATGGTGACTATCGATGACATCAAAGTAAAAGGACCAGACGGCAGGACTACAACAGCCCCGTCATTAGTTTACTATATTAACTAAGAAAATATGAAACGCAATTTTTTGAAGGCTGGATTACTGTTGCTGACTGTAACCATGATGATTAACCAGGCTGACGCGCAGCGACGTGGTAAAAGAACCCGTGCCGCCGGTACTGAGACACAGCAGCAGTCGACCGAGCAACAGAATGATAACAAGCCCCCGTCAAACTATGATCCTTATGGAGGATTGCCCATTCGTGTTGACTCTTCCGGTCTCAACGGGGAAAAGGTAAACCCTTCCCTGAGAAATGACAATGCGTTTGATAAGTCAAGCCTCAACCAGCGCACACCGCTCACTTATGAGCATCTTCGCTGGGATGATGCCCTTTTTGCAAAAAAAGTCTGGAGGGAACTCGACCTCCGCGAAAAACTGAACCAGTCTTTCCGGTACGAGTCAGTAACCGATCAGGGAAGCCAGATGTTCGTTGATATCCTGCTCAGAGCAGTCCTTGACGGACAGGTTACAGCCTTTGAGGACGACCGTTTCAGCTCTCCCCTCACGCTTGATAAAATCGTTTCCCTTACATCAGGTAAAACTGATACCGTTGAGGAAAGGGATATCAATGATATCAACAAGGTGAAAGGTTATGTTGTTACCCGGTCCAGTTTCGACCCAAAAAGCGTCAGCAAACTCCGTATCAAAGAAGAGTGGGTTTTTGACCGCGAGTCCAGCCGGATGTTTGTCCGGATCCTTGGAATCGGGGTTCTGAAAACCGAATACTTCCCCAATACGACCAAGGAACGCGGTACATCCAGCATGTTCTGGGTTTATTACCCCGATCTGCGTCCAACCCTTGCAAGGGTTGAGGTCTACAACCCGAAAAACATGGGTCAGGCCAGGATGACATGGGAAGAACTTTTTGAGAGCCGCATGTTTAGTAGCTACATAGTGAAATCTACTATTGACAATGCGTCGAACAAAATGATCAGGAACGTTATCAAGGATCCAATCCTCCAGTTGATTGAAGGTGATAACATCAAAGAGAAAATCTTCAACTACGAACAGGATCTCTGGTCTTACTAATAACAACCAGTTACATTATAAAAAAAGAAGGCTCCGGCCTTCTTTTTTTTGTTTGTATACGGCCGGCAAAATCTTGTATCCATCATTCAGAGAGCTATCTCAGTTAACACGCTGTTAAGTATACATTCACGCTGTTTGTGTTACGCATACATGTCACATTCTTTCAATGTTTGATCATTGTTTATCACGGGAATGTCAGTTGGCTAATACAATGCTGATCGGCTGAAAGCGGCATGGTGTCAGGGTTTCAGCTCACTGTAAATTTTCGTCCGCCTGTTGTGCACATTGCGTTGATTTTTACGGCGGCCTACCGGACAGCTATAAAAAAAGTGAAAAGATTTTTTGAAAGAGATTAGGAAATAAGAATAAATGTTGTACTTTCGTCTCGGTTTTTCATAGGATATTGGATTTTAAAAACGGGGCTGGATTTCTATCCTGGCCCCATTTTTTTTACCTTCAAGTTTACA